>JALVXO010000284.1 GCA_027022775.1 Campylobacteraceae bacterium | reverse complement strand
AAAAGAGCACTGCAGGGAGTATAATATTCCTTACGAAGTTTACGAAACCAATATTTACGATATTTCGCAAGATACTATGCGCGAAAACAGCTCGTTTTGCAGCTATTTCTCAAGAATGCGCCGCGGCGCGCTATACACTTACGCTCTTGAGAGGGGTTTTAATAAAATTGCGCTTGGGCACCATTTGGATGATGCGGTAGAGAGCTTTTTTATGAATATGTTTTATAACGGCAGCCTCCGTTCTATGCCCCCAATTTACAAGGCACAGCGCGGGGTGCATGTAATCCGCCCTCTGATAGAAGCGCGCGAAGAGCAGTTAAGAAATTTTGCGATAGAAAACAACTTTTTAACAATCGGCGACGAAGCCTGCCCTGCAATGAAAATAGCAACCAAAATGCCATACAACCGCGTCCAAACAAAAGAGTGGCTAAGAGAGCTGGAGGGCAGACACGAACACCTCTTTAGAAGCCTAAAAGCCGCCTTTTCACACATACACGACGATACATTTTTAGACCCAAGCAGATGGAAAAGGGAGGACTTAATTAATTGATAATTGATAATTTTTATCTCATCCCAAAGCTCCGGAGATTGTGAAAAAAGTCCAAAAATTTGCCATCGCCGTCATTCTGAGCGCAGCGAAGAATCTCTTTACTGCAGTTTTATCGAGATTCTTTGCAACGCTTGGAATGACTGAAATGGATAATTTTACAGCAATATTAACTTATTTCACAGCCTTCCGGCTTTGGGATGCATATGGTTGCGAAGCTGAAGACAAAAAGCTTAAAGCTTTTAGCTTTTTTGCTTAATGCTTATAACAAGGAGAACAATGCTATTTTTAAGCGATTTAGATTTTACACTTTTAAGAAGCGATACAACTTTAAGCACATACACTAAAGAGGTTTGGAACAGAACGGCAAAGAGGCATAAACTCTCTATTGCAACTGCCAGAAGTTATACCGGTGTGAGCAAACTGCTGCAGGGGCTGGATTTAAGAGAGCCTATGATTTTGCTAGACGGCACTATTATTGCAAAAGCTAGCGGCGAAATTTTATATATGGCAGATATCGGCAGAGAGCTTGGCGATGAGATTTTAAGCCTTGCTAAAAAAGAGCTTGGCATAGAACCGCTTATAGTGGCGCAGGTTGGAGATAAAGAACACTTTTTCTATCCTAAAGAGTTAAATGTTTACCAGCAAGAGTTGATTAAATCTATGGAGATGCGCCAAAGGGTTTTTGTTGATGGCGCTTTAAGAGCCAAAGAGCACAATTTAAAAATCGTATTTCAAGCAAACGAAGCAGACAGCCTGGCGTTAGAGCAGACATTAAAGTCCGCCTTTGGCAGCGAGATAGAGATTAAACGCTCAAACGACCCGTATTATGACTGCTACTTCATTACAATCCTAAACCCAAAAGGCGACAAAGCCCACGCTTTAAAAAAACTGGAAGAGATAGAGAGCGTAACCGCCCAAAACACCACCGTATTTGGCGACAGCCATAACGATTTAGGGCTTTTTGAAGTTGCCGGCACAAAAATAGCCGTAGCCAACGCCATAAAAGAATTAAAAGAAAAAGCCGACATTGTCTTGCCTCACACAAATGATGAAGATGCAGTTGCTAAATATTTGGATAAGACTGTTTTATCTATTTAAAATTTGCAAAAACTCATTTAAACCTTTTGTATTGGCAATGTCATCCTTTTCCAGCCAGCCGCGGCGGGCTTGGTTTATGCCATATTTTAAATACTCCAGCTGCATTTGGCTGTGGGCATCGCTGTTTATAACAAATTTTACACCCATCTCTTTTGCCTCTCTTGCCAGTATATCATTTACATCTAATCGGCTTGGCTGGGAGTTTATCTCTAAAAATTTTCCCTCTTCCTTTAATACTTTAAAAATCTCTTGATAATCCAAATCAAGAGGCGCCCTTTTGCCTATCAGCCTGCCGCTTATATGTGAAATAACTTTAATATACGGGGATTTTATAGCTTTTATCAATCTTTCTGTCTCTTGCTCTTTAGAGAGTTTAAATTTGGAATGAACAGCTCCAAGCACAATGTCAAACTGTATTAAAATATCGCTTCCATAAGGGAGCGAACCGTCTTCCAAAATATCCAGTTCCATACCTTTTAAAACAGTAATATCGTCATATTTTTCATTAATTTTATCTATCTCTTTTAAATATCTGACAATTTTTTCCCTGTCTAACCCTTTTACTATGCTTAAACTGTTGCTATGGTCTGTTATAGCAATATATTTATGCCCAAGCTCTCTTGCTTTTAATACCATTTTTTCAATAGAAGCCAAACCGTCGCTATAGTTTGTATGTATATGCAAATCGCCCTGCAAATCATTTAAAGTAACCAAATTTGGCAGTTTTCCATCGCGCGCCGCCTCTATTTCGCCCCTGTTTTCCCTGATTTCCGGCTCTATATAGTTTAAACCAAAAACCTTATAAACATCCTCTTCTGTTTTGGAAGCGATATTATGGCTGCCCTTAAAAACCCCATACTCATTTACTTTTAAATTCATATCTATAGCAAATTTTCTTATCTCTAAAACATGGGCTTTTGAACCTGTAAAATAGTGCAAGGCGCTTCCAAAATGCTCATCTTTAACCACCCTCAAATCAACCTGCAGCGAATTTTGCAAAACAATTGTTGAGCGGGTCTCCCCGGCACTTATAACTTCGGCTGTTTTTGGAAATTTAGTAAAATAGTCAATAACAATTTCTGGCTCTTTTGCGCTTGCTAAAATATCCAAATCGCCCACAGTCTCTTTGCGCCGCCTGAAGCTGCCTGCAATTTCAACCTTAATTACCCCCGGCGCTTTTTGCAGATACTCTTTTAACTCATTCGCGAAAGGTTCAGCCTCTTCATAAAGAAATCTTATCCCCTCTTGCTTAAGCAGTTTAAGCCCTTTTGCTATCTTCTCTTCCAGTTTCGGCCCAAACCCTTTTAAAGAGCGGATTTTATGCTCTTTTGCCATTTTTTGGAGTTTTGCAACTGTATCAACATGCAGTTTCTCATAAAGGGTTTTAACGCGGTTTGCCCCAAGCCCCTCTATAGATAAAAAGCTCAATAGTGCAGGCGGAAACTCTTTTTTCAGCCGCTCAAGCTTTGGCAGTTTTCCGGTTTTTACAATCTGCTCTATCTTTTGGGCAATCTGCTCCCCAATTGCAGGGAGCTTTGTTAAATCTTTTCCGTTTTTTACCATCTCTTCAAGGCTTTCTGGCAAAGCGTCTATAACCCTTGCTGCATTTCTGTAAGCGCGCACTTTAAAATGGTTTTCGCCTTTTAACTCCAACAGATTGGCAAGCTGGGAAAATATTTTGGCTATCTCTTTATTGCTCATGTCACATTATACAACTTTTTTATGCTATACCTTTATTTATATTGCAATTTATCCACAATTTTAATGTATAATAAAAAATATTTAATAAAGGAGGAACTAATGAAAACTTTTATTAAAGTTTTTACAGTTTTTTTAGCAGCTTTTTTTATAAATAGTTGCGGCGGCGGAAGTGATACTGGATATATTGGCACTATTTTCCCGGCAAACAGCAAGCTGGCATCTCCAAACGACAGAAATGCCCAAGAGGTTATAGATTACTTAATAGGATACAATGTCAATGGGATAATTCCTTCAGACAAGCTTTTAAAAAACAAAAAACATTTTACTTTAATGAATTTGATATTGCAAGAGTTAAATAGAATCAAAAAAGATAATTTAAGCAAATCTAAAAAATTGACTGACTACAGTTATGAGTGCGAAAGCGGCCATTTATATGAAGATAAAAAAGGTATAACAACCGAATACAGATACCATGAGTGTGTAATAGATGAGTATGAATATAACGGCAGAATAATTAAAAAAGAGTACAGCAATGTTTTAGAAATAGAGTATAAAACAGATTTTACGATAAAGAGCGGATATGAATCTATAAAAGTTGCACAAGGTTCTAAAATTAAATTGGAAAAATTAAACAGTAATAAATTTAAAATAACTCTTAATTTAATAACAGTGCAAAATGGCAAAACAAACGGTTTTGAAAATGCAGTTTTCATATTTGACAAAAGTGAAAACTCTATGTATCAAACAACAGGCAGAATTTACATAAACAATTTGCAAGAGTATGTGGAGTATGACAGCAGTTACAATATGAAATATACTCCGTTTATTTATGACGATGGTGATAATTTAATAGATGGAGAAGTCCATTATTTAATGAGAGGGGCAAAACTGGTAATATATATAGAAGATGGAGTTGCTAATTACAGTTTAGAGTAATTTACTGCACCTTTTTGGTGCATTTTGGGTTTATAAATTTTATGAAACTTTTTACTGTTAAAAAAGTTTTTTATGATAAAATTGTGCTTCTTATCACTCCCGCTTGATTAAGGAAAAATATTGGATTTATTCGATTTTGATTTTAGCAAACAGGAAAACAGCGGTTCGAAATTGATTTTTTTTGATACCGAAACAACAGGAAACGCCCAGGATGACCAGATTGTTGAGATAGGGGCGGTTGTTAAGGATATTAACGGCAATTTGATTGAGTATTTCGATGAGCTTTGCTCTACGGTTGACGGCAAATTGATTGCGCCCGAAGCTATGGTTACGCACGGGATTAGAAATGAAGATTTAGAAGGCAAAGAGCCCTTTACAAAAAGCGCTTTTTGGCAAAAAATAGACTCGCTAAACCGCCCGGAGAATTACTTTATCGCCCACAATCTGCCGTTTGATTTGGAGAGATTGAAATTTTACGGGTTTAACCCCAAAGCAAAGCTGATAGATACCCTCCAGTGCGCAAAGCACCTCTTTGAAGAGGATGAAATTTTAGGGGAATACGCTTACGCTTTGCCAAATTACAAATTGCAGACATTTAGGTATATTCTATTTAGCAAAGAGGATGAAGAGCGCGAAGCGGGCAGATTTGGCATAGAGATTAAAGCGCATTCGGCCTTAAGTGATGTTATAATTTTAGAAATGTTTTTTAACGAGCTTGTAAAAAGGGCTTGCAAAGAGTGCCCAAAAGAAGAGGCGCTGGAAATTTTAGTTAAACTAAGCACAAAGCCGGTGCTTGTTAAAAAGTTTAAATTCGGCAAATACAAGGGTAAAAAGATTGCCGAAGTTCTTGAAATCGACAGAGGCTATTTAGAGTGGCTCTACAACGATATGAAAAAGCAAAAAAGAAACGGCGAAAGCGTCGATGAGAATATGTTTAACACCCTAAAAGCGCATTTGGAGGCTTAATGATAGCAATAGTTAATTACAATATGGGAAATTTAGGCTCGGTTTTAAACGCCTTTAACAAAGTGGGCGCAAAAGCCGAAATTGTAAACGACCCTGCAAAGCTGAAAAATTACGATAAATTGATGCTTCCTGGAGTTGGAGCGTTTGGCGATGCGATGGAGCATTTAAATAAAACAGGGCTGAAAGAAGCGATTTTAGAG
>JALVXO010000283.1 GCA_027022775.1 Campylobacteraceae bacterium | reverse complement strand
ATTTTCCGTAAACGCTTTCTACCTTGTAGAAATTGTCCTCTTTGTGCTCCTCTTTAATTTTGCGCTCACCGCTGATTGTAAGGGTGTTATCATCCACATTAATGTTAATATCATCTTTTTTAACACCAGGCAGGTCAACCTCTATGTAGTATGCATCATCCCCTTCTCTAGTATTGACTCTGGGCACAAAATCAATATCGCTCTCTTTTGTCTCTTGCAAATTAAACAGACGGTTAAACTGCTCTCTTAACTCTTCTAACTCTGCAAACGGATTATAGTGTCTAACTACCGCTCTCATTTTGAACCTCCTTATGTAGTTTCTTTTTGGAATAATATAAAATTTTTAAAAATTTGATTGCTACTTAAGTTGCATATAAAAGAGAAAAAAGATATAATAAGTAAAACAAAAGCAAACTATAAGGGTATATTATGGTTAGGAGTCTATTTATTTTTTTACTGACAGTCTCTATTTACGCCCAAAATAACGCTACAGATTTGAATGCTACAGATAAAAACAGCTCAAAAGAGAGCAACAATACACTGATAGACAAACACCTGCAAGAGGCTATTGCAAAAGAGAAAAAATATGAAAAAGAACAAAAATTTTATATGGGAGACGAATATAACCTATCTCAAGATGAAGTAGATCCAAAATCTGTAGAAAAAGTACCGTTAATCGAGCCTGAATACGATTTTGATATTTCAGACCTTTATGATGACAAATAAAAGCCAAAAATTGGATTTATTGTAAAATCAGCACTTTTTTAAATCATTGTCAAAACTTAATTTACTATATACATACAATTTGCTTTTAGCGCAAATTAGAGCATCTGCAAAATCTATATTTTTAGAAAGCAAATTATTCAAAGTTTCCAAAAGCAAAATTTTATCGCCGATTATTCCTTTTAATGCAATTATCTTTTTTAGATCTTCAATAACTTCATCTTTTGGCAATTTATAAAATTTAATCAAAACAAAATAGGCTTCAATTAAAACCGGCTCTAAAATTTCGGCTTTTATTTGACCGTTTTCTATTTTATCAAAAATATCGACTGCTATTTTAAAATGCTCTTCGTTATCTCCGACTAAAAACCTGATAATTATATTGGTATCAATCAGATAAACCATACTTTTGCCCCAATGCCTCTTTTAAAGCCTGCTCTTTTATCTCTTGCAAAGATTTATCTGTTTTGCCAATTCTATTTTTGTATTTACCCGCCAGCGATTTTACTACCGAATTTTGCTTTATAGGATACACAACAGCAACCGCCCTGTTTTTTCTTTTATCAACAATTGTTAAAGAGTCATCTATTTTAGTCAAAACAGAAATATTTTTCTGTAAATCCCCAATCGATATTTTTTGCATAATTTTCCTTTTATATATACTAAAATTATTATATATAAAATAGAAGGGTTTGTCAAGGCTCAAAAGTTAAAATAGATAATTAAATAAAATCTTATTTCGATTCTTTTATAATATACTTTAATTTATTTTTTGCTTTTTTCCAAATCTCATCATTCCAATCGGCCTTTTCTAATTCTTTCTTATAATTTTCTAAAGATCTATTAAGAGTTTCCATAAATTGTGTAGCATTTATTACTTTGTTTTTTTTATCTAACAATGGTTTGTCTTGTTCCCTTGTTATTCTCCATCCTCCTGTAATCTCCCCTTGATGAAGGATACCGCATCTTATGTGTTTATAAAATATCGTAGGCATATCATCAATAGCAAAATCTTTAAAATTATTATTTCTAGTAAAAAATTTTAAAAATGCATTTTCGCTATTTCTATTAGAATTTTTCCAACCTCTGTAGAAAGTTTAAAAGCTTCTATCATTAAACAGCAATTTGCCATTATAGAAAAACCGTTTTTATATAAAAGCTCATATTCATTTATTTCTTTACCCGATTCCTTGCTTTTAATTTTTTTATCGGCTTTATATTCAAAAGGTTTTATGTATCTGTAGTAGAACCTTTTATATATAAAATCAGCAAGTTCATTTTTATTTTGGTTACTTATCCAGCTTTCTACTTCTTCGATAGATACCTTTACAAGTTCTCCGTTTTTAGTGTAATATCTAAGTAAATCCATTATAGAAACCTTTTTGTTTTTTTAATTACAAAATTTACAGATTAAATTGTTTAGCTTTTGCTTAAAAAATAACAAATACAATTTATAAATTATACAATCTAATTTAAAGGCTTATCTAATTTATTTAAAATATCATTAATAACTTTTTCAAATTTATCAAAATCATCACTTAAAGTATCCCATAAAACTTTGTCATCTACTCCAAAATAGTGATGTGTTAAAATGTCTCTCATTTTGGCTACTTCGCTCCAAGGAATTTGAGGATAGTCTTTCGTAATTTATTTGGGAATGTTTTTAACAGCTTCTCCAATATTTTCGAAAGCTTTAGCTACTGCATAAACCTTTTCAATATTTTGAGTAAACTCTTCATAAGTTATATTTTTTACGAAATTTCTAATATTTTTACATTCATAAATTATATCTTGAATATATAACTTATAATCTCTGCTACTTTTAAACATAATGCATATCTTTATGTATATAGTTTTTCAATTGAGGCTTTACAGTTTCTTCTCTGACTAAATCAACCTTTTTATTAAAATAATCTTCTAACTGTTTTTTTAACTTTAAATATGAAAATATAGATAGTTTTTTGCCTTTTTCGATTGTATATAAAATGTCAATATCGCTTTTTTCGTTTGCTTCGTCTCTTGCAAAAGAACCAAACAGACCTATAAATTTTATTCCGTATTTTTGGCTATAAAAATCTTGATGTGACTTTAAAAAATTTAATATTTTTTGCTTTTGAGCCATTAAAATTTCCCTCTTATAAAAAGTTATTGAATATTATATCATAATTGCAAAAACTATGTAAAGATGTATATTCCTAATTGAGTGCTCTGAAAAACTGTTAATTTCACTCAAGCAAGTTTTATTTTTCGCTTCGCGAACGCAGTTTTTCAGAGGGTTCAATTATTTTTCAATTCAAGATATAAATGAGGTTATAAACTGTGGAGTTTCTTCGCTGCGCTCAGAATGACAAAAAGAAGAAAAAGCTCTAGGCTCTAAGCCCTAATCTCTTGGCTCAAAACTGCCCAAAGGCAGTTTTGTTAGCCGTTTCTTTTTTCGATAATTTCTTGTGCAATATTTGCAGGGACCTCTTCGTAGTGGTCAAATTCCATAGAGTATGTTGCGCGCCCTTGAGTCATAGAGCGTAGGTCTGTAGAGTAACCGAACATCTCTGCAAGAGGAACGAAAGCGTCAACAATTTTGTTTCCTGCTCTGTCATTCATTCCGTTTACCTGTCCGCGGCGTTTAGAAACATCGCCGATTACATCGCCCATATACTCTTCTGGCACTTCGATTTCAACTTTCATAATAGGTTCTAAAATTACAGGGTTAGCTTTTTTAGCACCCTCTCTAAATGCCATAGAACCGGCAAGTTTAAATGCCATTTCGCTTGAGTCAACTTCGTGGTAGCTACCGTCATATAGTGTAACTTTTACATCTTCTACAGGGTAGCCTGCCTGAATACCGCGAAGCATAGCCTCTTGGATACCTTTATCAACCGCAGGAATATACTCTTTTGGAATAACCCCGCCTTTAATTTCATCAACAAACTCATATCCGCTGCCCGGCTCTTTTGGCTCAAGTTTAATAAATACATGACCATACTGACCGCGTCCGCCTGACTGTTTAGCATATTTGTATTCTTGCTCAACAGTGCTTCTGATGGTTTCTCTGTAAGCAACCTGCGGCGCGCCTACCTCGGCTTCTACTTTAAACTCTCTTTTCATTCTGTCAACAATAATTTCTAAGTGAAGCTCACCCATACCAGAAATAATTGTCTGACCAGACTCTTCATCTGTGTGAACTCTAAAGCTTGGGTCTTCCTGCGCAAGTTTCTGAAGCGCAATAGACATTTTCTCTTGGTCAGCTTTTGTTTTTGGCTCAACCGCAACAGAGATAACCGGATCAGGGAACTCCATTCTCTCTAAAATAACTTTATCTTTCTCATCTGCTAGAGTATCACCTGTAAGAGTATCTTTAAGCCCTACAACCGCACCGATTTCACCGGCGTAAAGTTCGTTAATCTCTTCTCTTTTGTTTGAGTGCATTTTAAGAAGGCGTCCGATTCTCTCTTTTTTGCCTTTTGTTGTGTTGTAAACATAAGAGCCGCTGTGCAAAATACCTCTGTAAACACGGATAAATGTAAGCTGTCCAACAAACGGGTCTGTCATAATTTTAAACGCCAATGCAGCAAATGGCCCGTCATCAGTTGACTCTACAGAAACTTCGGTTCCATCTTCATATTCGCCTTTAATAGCCTCTACCTCTGTAGGAGCAGGCAGATAATCTACAACCGCATCAAGAAGTGTCTGAACACCTTTATTTTTAAATGCTGTTCCGCAAGTCATTGGAGTAATGCTTAAATCAAGCGTTCCTTTTTTAAGGGCAGCTTTAATCTCCTCTTTTGTAATCTCTTCGCCGCCGAAATATTTCTCCATTAACTCTTCGTCTGTCTCTGCAACAGCTTCGATAAGTTTTTCTCTGTACTCTTCTGCTTTTTCAAGATACTCTTCTGGGATATCAACAATATCAAACTTTTGCCCCATTAGAGTCTGATCATCATCCCAGATAACAGCTTTCATCTCTACCAAATCAACAACACCCTGGAAATCATCTTCTGCGCCGATTGGAATTTGAATAGGCACAGGATTTGCTTTAAGTCTCTCTCTGATTTGGCGCTCTACCTCAAAAAAGTCTGCACCGATTCTGTCCATTTTGTTAACAAAAACAATTCTTGGAACGCCATATTTATTAGCCTGTCTCCAAACAGTCTCTGACTGAGGCTGAACCCCTCCAACAGAACAGAATACCGCTACAGCGCCATCTAAAACTCTCATAGAACGCTCAACTTCGATTGTAAAGTCAACGTGGCCCGGAGTGTCAATAATGTTAATTTGGTGATTTTTCCAAACACAAGTAGTCGCAGCAGAGGTAATTGTAATACCTCTTTCTTGCTCTTGTTCCATCCAGTCCATTGTAGCCGCACCGTCGTGAACCTCACCGATTTTGTGGCTCACACCGGTATAGAAAAGGATTCTTTCTGTAGTTGTAGTTTTACCCGCATCAATATGCGCCGCAATACCGATATTTCTTACTCTCTCTAACGGATATTTTCTTGCCATCTTTTAATCCCTTACCATCTGTAGTGAGCAAACGCTTTGTTAGCTTCTGCCATTTTGTAAGTATCTTCTTTCTTCTTAAATGCCGCGCCCTTTTCAGTTGCTGCATCCATTAACTCATTGCTTAATCTCTCAATCATGGTTCTTTCGTTTCTTTTTCTTGCTGCATCAACAATCCATCTGATTGCCAAAGATTGCTGGCGCACAGGGCGAACCTCTACTGGAACCTGGTAAGTAGCACCACCCACACGGCGAGATTTTACCTCCATAATAGG
>JALVXO010000282.1 GCA_027022775.1 Campylobacteraceae bacterium | reverse complement strand
ATTGTATGGCTTGATTATGACGGAAACGGCATCCAGGATGCTAACAGCCAAGAGCACGGAATAGAGGGGGCGGTTGTTACCCTTCTTGATGCAAACGGAAATGCAGCCAAAGATATCAACGGCAACACTGTTGCGCCAGTAACAACAGGTGCAGACGGCAAATATCAATTCTGCAGCTTAAAGCCTGGAACATATAAAGTTAAAATGTTAAAAGATGACGATTTGTACTATGTAACATATAAAGACAGAGGCAGTGATGAATCTAAAGACAGCGACATAAATCCGTCTAATTACACAACAGACCCTGTTGTTTTACACAGCGGAGAATTTAATAGAAATGTTGATGCCGGATACTTTAAATGCGGTTCTTTATTTGGAGTTTACTCAGTAATCAATATGGGCATGGGTGCATACAGTGTTGACAGCAGCGCCCTAGAAGGGTTAAGAGTTGAAATTTATGATGAAAACGGAGAGCTTGTTAAAGAGCTCACAACAGATAAATTCGGCAGATTCCATGCAGATAACCTGCTGCCTGGAAAATATAAAGTTGTATTCCAAAAACCTGAAGGGATGAAATTTGCCAAAGATAAAACAGTTTATGTAACTGTGAGAGCAGGGCAAAAAGATATTAAAGTGGAAAACAGCATAGTGCCGCAGTCAGCAAGCGATGAAGAGGTAAAAAGAGAATTGGATAAAAGAGCTAAAGAGCTTCAAGCAAAAAGCGAAGCTAAAGTTTATGCGGGGGGAAGCAGCTCAATGAGTGCTTTAACCCCTGTTTCTATGCTTTTAATGCTGTTTGCTATGTTTACATTAGCAAAAAGAAAAGAGTTATAACAAAGCCTTTAGGCTTTGTTGCTTTGCTAATAGGCACAATCTATAACATATAACAGGCAGCTTATCAGGGCTGCATATTTTAAAATTTTATATTTTGCCATGCCATGTCTATCCTTATGAATAAACTTGTGTCTCCTTTTAAATTTAAGATTGTGCCTATTATCAAAGTATTTGCCAATAACTAACATATATTATGCAGCTTTTAATGAAAAATCTGGATTAAAAAAATTAAAAATTTGTTATATTTTTAAATAGTTACTGCAAAATATGATATTATAAAACCATAAAAGCGGATACAGTTTTTTGCCATGCCATTAATAAACATATCTCCTAATGTATTTCTGTATCTGTTTTTATAATTAGATACATTCACGGGTCGTAAGTGGTAAACGGTTGGTCGGGGCTGTTTATCATGAGTGAATGTATCTAGTTATGAAAACTTTTACCTCTCTATTAAAAAAATAATGTTAAAATACTTCTAATTCAATCTTCTAAAAAGAAAGCAGCTTATGGTTTTAATGATAGATAATTACGATAGTTTTACATACAATATTGTGCAGTATTGCAAAGAGTTGGGAGCAGATTTAAAAGTAATCCGAAATGATGAGCTTACAATAGAAGAGATAAAAGCTTTAAATCCCGAAAAGATTATACTCTCTCCAGGGCCGTCAACACCCGATGATGCAGGGGTTACACTGGATGTTATAAAAGAGTTTAAAGATACAACTCCGCTTTTTGGGGTTTGTTTGGGGCATCAATCTATTGCTCAAGTGTTTGGCGGCAAGGTTGTGCGTGCAAAAAATATGATGCATGGCAAAACTTCGCAGGTTCAAAAGGTAAAAGATACACCGATTTTTAAAGATGTAAGCGACGAGTTTACCGCAACAAGATACCACTCTTTGGTTGTCGAAAAAGAGAGTGTGCCAGATATAATAGAGGTTACAGCTTACAGTGCCGATGATAATGAAATTATGGCGCTGCAAATTAAAGGCAAGCCGATTTACGGCGTTCAATTTCACCCAGAATCGATAAAAAGCCAATTTGGCCATAAAATTCTGGATAACTTTTTAAAACTGTAATTATGGGGTGCGGTTTTTCAAAAAAAAGCTTTTTGATATTTTTGGCAATTTATGCAGCAACAGTTTTATGGCTGCTTTACTTTACCCCGTTTACTGCAGTAGAGGCAAATCTTCTTTTTGAGAGCCGCTTTAGTTTAAGCAGTTTTATAGCGCAGGTTTTTTACAAGCTTTTTGGGACTTCAACCTTAATAAGAGTCCCGTTTTTTCTGCTCTCTATTCTCTCTTTGAAACTGCTGTATGAAATCGCAAAAGAGCATTTAGGCGTAAATAGTTACAGTTACTTTTCGCTTTTTTTGTATATGGTTACACCTGGTGTTTTTTTATCTTTTATAATTGTAAATTATGCAACAATTCCTATCTTTTTAACCCTTCTTTTTATATGGGCGCATCTGCGCGGCATTAAAATCTTGCAGGCAGCCGCATTGGTGTTACTTTTTTTCACAAATACAGCTGCATTTGCACTATTTTTTGCGGCGGCTCTTTATGGTTACAGCAAAAAAGAGTGGTGGCTGGCTATTGTTTCAGCCTCTTTGTTTATTCTCTCTTCGGTAATAGAAAGTTACCCGATAGACGGCATTCCAAGAGGCCATTTAATGCAGCTTTTTGGGATTTACGGGGCTGTAATGTCGCCTCTGTATTTTATAGCAGCGCTTTATGCGGTTTACAGAATTGCAATAAAAAAAGAGCGCAGCCTTTTTTGGCATATAAGTGCAGTAACTATTACCGTTGCGATTGTTCTATCTATTAGGCAAAAGATTAGAATAACCGATTTTACTCCATATTTTGTAATTGTTGCACCTCTTGTGGTATCGGTTTACAAAGATATTGTAACAGTGCGGCTAAAACGCTTTAGAAAAGTTTACACAAGGGCTTGCGCTGCGGTTGTGGCAGTGCTACTTTTAGAGACATCGGCAATTATTCTGCACTATCCGCTTTATAAATATTTTAATAAGAAAATATGGCTTATTGACACCTCTATTTACACTACGGCTAAAAAGGCTAAAGCATATAAAAAGCAGAAATTAAAATGCATTAAAAATATTAAGAAGAGAGATAAAAATCTTTACAAATATTACGGTATTAAAAGCTGTTGAATTTTGTTTCTAAAATACACAAAAATATTATTAAGCTGATAACTTTTCTAAATCTTTATTTGTTTAAATAATTGTAATGATAAAATGCTCTCATAATCTTAAGAAGGAGAGTTTAATGGCTCAAAAAGCGATTAGAGAGTATGATGCCAAGTCTATTCTAGCGAAGCACTGGGATAAGTATTTTCCGGGCTTTACATATCCGTATCAGACTGTTTTGGTGCAAAGTGGAGATGAGTTGAGAGAGGCTGCAAAAGAGCATAGCTGGTTAAACGAAAAAGCTTTGGTTGCAAAGCCGGATATGCTTTTTGGTAAAAGAGGTAAAAACGGTTTAGTTCTTTTTAAAGTTAACAAGCCGGGCGATGTTACTTTGGAAGATGCCGCTAAATGGATTGACGAAAAGCGCGCAAGCAAGCAGAAAGTTTATTCTTCTTTCGAAGGCGACACACCAACTGGCGAACCGTCAGAAGATTATTTGACTCACTTTATTGTAGAGCCGTTTACGCCGCATACACAAGATGAAGAGTATTACATCTCTGCAACAGTTGTAGGCGATGAAGATGTATTATATATGTCTGCAGAAGGCGGAATGGAAGTAGAAGAGAATTGGGATAAAGTGGTTGAGGTTAGATTCTCAATTACAGAAAGCGAAGAAGAGATAGAGAAAAAAATCCGCGAAAATGTTCCAGCAGATGTAAAAGATGAAGACAAAGAGGCGTTTGCAGAGTTTGCAATCGGGTTCTTTAAAGCATTTAGAGAGCTGCATTTTGCATATTTAGAAATCAACCCGTTTGTTTTGCAGGGCAAAAATGTTGAACTTCTTGATATGGTTGCAAAACTTGACGATACTGCAGGTTTCTTAATGAGAGAAGAGTGGGGTGATATTGAATTCCCTACACCGTTTGGAATGGAAGAGAAATCTCCTGAAGTGTTGGCTATAGAAGAGGCAGATGCAAAAACAGGAGCTTCTTTAAAACTTACTCTGTTAAAGCCTGAAGCAAGAATTTGGACAATGGTTGCAGGCGGCGGTGCTTCGGTAGTTTATGCAGATACAATTGCAGATATGGCAGGTATCGAAGATTTGGCAAACTACGGAGAATACAGCGGCGGTCCTACAACTGCAGAGACAAAATTCTATGCTGAAACAATTTTGGATTTGATGACAAGAGAAAAAGACCCGCAAGGCAGAGATAAAATTTTAATTATCGGCGGTGCGATTGCAAACTTTACAGATGTTGCTAAAACATTTACCGGAATTATTCAAGCATTTGAAAACTATGCCGATAAAATGAAAGAAGTAGGGGTTAAAATTTATGTTAGACGCGGTGGACCAAATTACGAAAAAGGTTTAAAAGATATTAAAGAAGCAGCGGATAGACTTGGCTTGCCGATTAAAGTTCACGGTCCTGAAACACACTTAACTGATGTTGTTAGAATGGCTTTAGAAGAAGATAAGTAAGAAGGAGTGCAGATGTCAACAAGATTATTTACAAAAGATACACAGGCGATTTTTTGGAACAACAATAAAAGCGCAATTCAAAGAATGCTTGATTACGATTATGTAATCAAAAGAGAGACTCCTTCGGTAGCAGCAATTGTTGCACCTACAAGTTCAAACAAATTTGAAAAGTTCTTCTGGGGCGGCGATGAGATTATGGTGCCGGTTTACAGAAGCACAAAAGAGGCTAAAGAGGCGCATCCAAATGCAGATGTATTGCTTAACTTTGCATCTTTTAGAACTGCTTATGCTGTAACTATGGAGGCTTTAGAGCTTGGCGGCTTTAGAGTAATGATGATTACTGCAGAGGGTATCCCAGAGAGACTTTCACGCAAAATGATTGCAGAAGCAAGAGCAAAAGGTGTTATTGTTATTGGCCCTGCAACTGTTGGTGCAATCAGCCCGGGTGCATTTAAAATTGCAAATGTGGGCGGAACAATTGAGAATATTATCAATTCTAAACTTCACAGAGCAGGTTCATGCGGCCTTGTAACCCGTTCAGGCGGTCTGTTTAATGAGCTTTCTAATATTATTGCAAGAAATGCAGACGGTATTGCAGAGGGTGTTGCAATTGGAGGTGACAGATTTGTAGGCTCTGTATTTATCGATAACCTTCTTCGCATGGAGCAAAACCCAGATGTTAAATATATGGTTCTACTTGGAGAAGTAGGGGGTATCGAAGAGTATAAAGTTATCGAAGCAGTAAAAAGCGGCAAAATTAAAAAACCTATTATTGCATGGTGTATCGGAACAATTGCTAAACATTACAGCAGCGGCGTTCAATTTGGCCACGCGGGCGCATCTGCAAATGCCGAAAGAGAAACTGCCGAAGCTAAAAACAATGCAATGAGAGAAGCGGGCATCCATGTTCCTAAAACATTTAACGATTTACCGGCAGAAATTAGAGGCGTTTACGAGCAGTTAAAAGCAGAAGGCGTTATAGAAGATATTCAAGAACCGGAAATTAATAAAATCCCAGCTTACAGAAGACCAAGACAGTTTATCTGCACCATTTCAGACGACAGAGGCGAAGAGGCAACTTACGCAGGATACCCAATCAGTTCTGTGG
>JALVXO010000281.1 GCA_027022775.1 Campylobacteraceae bacterium | reverse complement strand
AAAAAAACTTTATTAAAAAGAGCAAACGGAAGAACCGTTAAGCGAAAGCAAACCGCTCTGCTTTCGCATGTTCGCACGGCGCTGCGTTTATGCAAGCTTGCACAGCCCACACCCAAGCCCTTAGGGTTAAGTGCTTTTTTTAGCCTGCGGCTACCATAAAACTTTTTTGCTGCCTGAGCGAAGCGACTTTTGTTTGCAGTGATGTTGAGCAAAGCGAAACTAAACCTAGCAGGGCGTAAACCCGAGGACCAAATTATAAAGCTTTTGTTCAATTTATAGTTTTTCAGAGGGTTCTATTAGGATAGTTTTTTCAGCACTGCAGTGTGCTTTTTAGGATTTTTAGAGGGGTTTAAGTGTGAAAGTTGAGTAAAAAATAACTTTTATAGAATTTTATTAAAGTAAACCAAATTTTGGCTTGTTTGGCAATATTTCCATTTAATAAGGGTAGTGTTGCTTAAAGTAACTTATGTTATACTCATGCTTATGAAAAAATTAAAGATAGTAATTAAATTGATAATAATACAAATTTTTTATATAAATCTTTACGCCGCCCCTGCGGAAAATGCAAAAATTTTACTGGTGGGAACAAAGGAGTCGCCGCCATTTGCAATGAAAAATTCCGAGGGGAAATGGGAAGGCATAAGCATAGAGCTTTGGGATTTGATTGCTAAAAAACTTAACTTAAAGTACAAATTTGTTCAGAAAGATTTAGAAGGTCTGATAAACGGAGTTTCGGATAAAAAGCTGGATGCGGCTGTAGCGGCTCTTACAATTACTCCCGAGAGGGAAAAAAATATGGATTTTAGCCACAGTTACTACATAACTGCCCTATCGATTGCTGTAAAGAAAGAAAAAAACAGTTATTGGAATTTAATAAAAAAAGTATTTTTTTCATGGAATACCCTGATTGTAATTGTTTTCCTGGCAGCATCTATAATTTTTATCGGTTCTTTGATATGGCTTACCGAACATAAAAAAAATCCGGACTCTTTTGACCCAAATCCGTTAAAAGGAATAGCAAACGCAATTTGGTGGGCTGCTGCCACAGTTACTTTTGTAGGGGATAAGCATATCTCTATAAAAACAGGCTGGGGCAAAACTGTTGCTGTTTTATGGATGGTTGTGTCATTTGTTTTTCTCGCTTCGGTTATAGCTTCGATTACACTTGTTTTTTATGGAAACACCTTTAATAAGAAAATTGCTTTAAAAGATTTGACAAAAGAGAAGATATCAACAGTAAAATGCTCCACAAGCGACATATATTTAAAAGAAAGAAAATTTTATGCCGATGAATACGGCACAATTAAAGAGGCGCTTAATGCCGTAGCTTTGGGAAAAGCAGACGCTATGGTTTACGACAAGCCTCTTCTTCAGCATTATATAAACAGATATTATCCTGAAGATATAGTTTTAATAGACAGCAGTTTCTCCCCGCAAGATTACAGTATAGCCCTCCAGCAGGGAAGCCCGCTTTTGGAAAAAATCAACCAGGCTCTGCTGGAGATTACCCATTCTCCTAAATGGGATAAAATTTTACATAAATATTTAGGCAATGGGGAGGGTAGAAAACAGCTATAAAGCAAAAAAGCTGTTTTCTTTTTAAAAAATTGGTTTAATATTTATATCTTTTTACATGGTGCACGCCAAAAAGAACTGTCCAGTACTCGTTGCCGGTTTGCGGGTTGTAATAGTATGCAACGCCTACATCTTTAAATCTTCTGTTCATCATATTAGGGCAGTGCTCATCGTGCTGAATAAAAAGTTTCATAACCAGCCTTGGGGTAAAGTGGTAATTGCCGTAAAGAATATTCTCTCCTATATAATTGTTGTGTTTGTAGCCGTTGGCTTTTGCTCTTAAAAAGTGGTCGCTTGCACCGTAAATTTTACCTGTTAAATCATATTTTGTACCAGAGCCGTAATGTTCTAAAAAGTCATTCATCGCCATATCGCGGCTGTGTTCGTAAGCAGCTTTATATAGATTGTAATTCCACCTAACAGGCGGCGCCGGAGGTTTAATTCCAAACTGCCCGCAGTCTTGGCTGCGGCTTCTTATGCTGTTTATAATATTTAAATACTCCTGTATTTTTGCCTTGGAGATTTTGGGCGGCTGTATATGCACTAAAGATTTAGAAAAAGTTACATTTGCTAAAAATATAAAAAGCAGTAAAAATCTCATTTTTAACCTCGGTAATTTAATATTAATTGCTATTATACAAAAAAAGAGATAAATAATAACCTAAATATTTCAAATTTAATATTTTAAATCGGTTTTATTTGTATAATTGGGCTTTAACGGTTTTTATAATATAATATAAGCAATTTTACACAAAGGAACTTGGGATGAAAAAACCGGTTTATTTACTGCTTGCGGTACTGTTTTTTATTTACGGCTGCGGGGGCGGCAGCGGATTTGATGCACAAAAAGAGATTGCAGGCGGAGAGAAAATTGCACAGTTCAGTGCAAAAGATATTGCTAAAAAAGCTAGAAAATATGGATTTAAAGAGAATGATTTTTATGGAATGAGAGCTTATAGAATAACATACACCACCCATGATGAGAGCGGAAAAGCTGTTAAAGCCAGCGGCGTTATTGTCATTCCTACAGAAGATGGCGTTTCAGCAGAGAAAAAAGAACAGCTGGAGGTTATTAAACATAACGGTTTTGCAATGGTTATAGATTGTCATGGAACAATTTTTGCAAATAAAGAAGCGCCGTCGGTTTATATGGCAGAAAGCAAAGAGCCCGAAGGAACAGGTATAATTTTTAGCGCTTATGCAGGTTTTATTACATTAATACCGGATTATATCGGCTTTGGGGAGAGCAAAGAGCATTACCACCCTTATCTTCTTAAAAAATCTTCATCTAAAAGTGTAAAAGATTTTATAAATGCTGCAGTAGATTTTGCAAATAAAAATATGATAGAGCTGACCCCAAACAGAGATATGTATATTACAGGGTACAGCCAGGGCGGTTATGTGGCGCTGGCAAGCCTTGGCAGAATGGAGAGTTCACTCTCTTACAATATAAATATGGCAGTTCCGATGGATGGTCCGTATCTGCTTGAGCCTTTTGGCAGAGCACTGGTTAAAGCTAAAAGTTTTAAAGCACCCTCTTTTGTAGCCTATATTGCTTATGCTTATGCAAAAACTTACGGCAAAGATATAAAATCTTTAATAAAAGAGCCTTATGCAAGCAGGCTGGATTTGCTTTTTAGCGGCAATTACACACGCGAAGAGATAGACCAGAATTTAACTTACACCCTACAAGGAGAAAACGGGCTTTTAAGCGATGAGCTTGTAGAAGATTACAGCACATCATGGTTTAGATTGAAACTGCTTAAAAACAGTGCGATAGAAACCTCTTCTTATCTGACGCCTATTAAACTTATACACTGCAAAGGGGATGATATTGTTCCTTATGAGATGGCAACTTCTACCAAAAAACTTTTAAATCTAGCCGGTTCAAAAGTTGATTTAATAACACTCGAAGACAAAATCGGCTCGCAGCCGTTAAGCCACACTGAGTGCGCGCTTCCGGCATATATTTATACCGCTAAAATGTTTTTAAAAAGCAGAGTTGAGTTATTGGGGTATTAATGGAAATTGCTGCAAAGTTTTATGACGGTGTAAGTTCAAAAGAGCATATTGTAACAGTGCGCTTTAGCAAAGAGGGGCGCTTTATTATAGAAGAGTTTGGAATAGATTTGCCTGTTGAGGTTTTAGAGATATCACCGCGGCTTGGGAATACCCCGCGGGTTATAAATCTGCCTGGAAAAGAGCGGTGCAAAATAGAAGATAATGAGAAACTGGATAAAATTTTAGAGGGTTTAAATATCAACAGATCCGGCATTCATAAACTGGAGCGCTCCTGGAAGGCAGCTTTGGCATCTGTTGCGCTTATTGCGGCGGTTGTTGTTTTTATGCTTACAGCCGGTGCAGATTATACAGCCGATTTTCTGGCAAAAATGGTGCCGCGCGGAACGCTTGATTATGCGAGCAAAAATGCGCTTGAGCAACTGGATAAAACAGTGCTTCATAAAAGCAATTTAAATAAGCAGAAAAAAGTTAAAATTTTAAAAATGTTCAGCCGCCTTACAGGAGGTGATAAAAGATACAAATTGCATTTCCGCTCCTCTCCGCAAATTGGGGCAAACGCTTTTGCTTTGCCAAGCGGCGATATTATTCTTTTAGATGAGCTTGTAATGCTTGATAAAGATAAACAGCTGCGCGGAATTTTGGGCGTATTGGCTCATGAAAAGGGGCATGTTGTTTACAGGCACGGTTTAAGAAGCATTATAAAAGGGGCAATTGCCTCTTCGATAATTACTTATATTACCGGGGATATTTCTATTTTGGTAAGCTCTGTGCCGACACTGCTAATTACCAGCGGTTACAGCCGCAAATTTGAGTCTCAAGCAGACAGGTATGCCAAAAAAGAGTTAAACAGAATGCATATCTCTTCTAAACCGCTGGCAAAACTGTTTGAAAAACTGGATGCATTTTACGGCAAAAGAAATAAAGAGAGCAATATAAGCAGATATATGGGGTGGATTTCAACCCATCCTCCGACAAAAGAGAGAATCAAATTTTTTATGAAAGATTGAAGCCGCTAATGAAAAAGTTTTTAAACTTTCTGTTTTTTGCTTTTTTTATTGCAGTAGCAGCGGCAATTTTTTTTAAAATTGGACAGGATATAAAAGATACAAGAGCAAAAAGTGTCAAAGAGAACAATAGAACCGAAATTACCGCTAAGTCAGGAAGTAAATTGGAAAAATATCTTTATGAATTATATAAAAAGATAAAATTTAAGTTAAAACACCCAAAACGCAAAAGAGTTTTAAGCAAAAAAGAGAAAGAGATTTTAAAAGCCCAAAATGAGCCGCTTGCAAAGTGTTTTAAAGCGACAAAAAGCAAATGGGGCGACAAAATATATATAAGGATTTTTAAAAAAGAGCGCCAGCTGGAGGTTTGGATAAAACCTAGAAGATATAAAAAATACAGGCTGCTTAAGGTTTATAAAATCTGCTACTTTTCAGGAAAACTGGGACCGAAACTAAAAGAGGGGGATTACCAGGCGCCGGAAGGTTTTTACAGGGTTTATAAAAAGAGTTTAAATCCGCACAGCCGATATCATTTATCGTTTAATCTGGGGTTTCCAAATGCTTACGACAGAGCGCACGGAAGAACAGGCAGCTATTTAATGGTTCATGGAAAGTGTGTCTCTGCAGGCTGCTATGCAATGGGGGATAAAAATATAGAAGAGATATACAAACTTACAAAAAAAGCCCTCTATGCAGGAGAGCCTTATGTACCGGTGCATATTTATCCTTTTAGAATGGATAAAAATACTCTTTTTAAGTATAAAAGCAGCAAATGGTATAATTTTTGGCTTAATTTAAAAGAGGGGTATGACTATTTTGAAAAAAGACACATTCCTGCAAAAATTGAGGTTAAAAATAAAAGGTATATATTGCTTCAAAATACCTAAAAGAGGGGAACAGAGAGACAATTTTTTACTTAATATTATTTAATAAAAAGAACGGCTTTATCAAAAAAATTAATATTTTTCTTTAAGAAAAGTTGTTATTTCTTTAAAAAAATTAAACTTTTTA
>JALVXO010000280.1 GCA_027022775.1 Campylobacteraceae bacterium | reverse complement strand
AGCCTTTATCAGAGTTGCTATAAGCAAGCAATATAATAATAGAGATGAAAAGAGTGTTGCAACCTGGCTTCTGTTTTTAATCGGCGTATTTGTTGGGACAATCTCTATTATGCTGGGTGTCGGCGGAGCTGTTTTACTAACGCCCATAATGGTGGGATTTTTGCATTACAATACCAAAAAAGCTGCAAGTGCGAGTCTCTTTTTTGTGGTGTTTTCATCTGTTACGGGGGTTGTTTATAAACTCTCTAAAGGTGTTTTTGATAGTCTATCGCTTGAACCTCTGACGGTTTTAAGTGTTGCCTTTGGCGCACTGCTTGGTGTGATTTTGGGAATTAAATTAAAAGAGGTAGTCCATACAAAACACCACAAACTGTCGCTGCTAGCGATGTATATGGTGATTATTGCAATGCTTGTTAATGAGCTTTTAGCTCATTAGCTAAGAGCTTAGGGCCGGTGGTGCGGCTTTAATTTGTGAATAGTGATTAGTAAATAGTTTTGGAAACATTGCTTTGCAATGGTTTTTGTTTTGAATGGTAAAATGTAAAGGCGATAAAGAAAAGCATCCTGCCATCCTGCGGAAGCTATAATGGTTTCTAGTTTCTGGTTTTTTGTTTCCAGAATGGATTCTTAGTCAAGTTGGTAATGGCGGAATGTTAAGCTTTGTTGGCAATTTTGCAAATGTGGGATAAAAGTATAAGCTTTTAACACTCTGTCATTCTGAGCGAAGCGAAGAATCTCTTTGCTGCCGTTCTATCGAGGTTCTTCGCTTCGCTCAGAATGACGGTAAAGCAACATTGTTGGCTCTAAGCTCTAGGCTCTGAGCTCCAAGCTTTTTTAAAACGCGGCGCAGCCGCCCAATCAGCTTTAAGCTTTAAGCTTTGTGCTTTCAGCTTCCAAAAAGGAGAATAAATTTGTTAGACAGTATAAAAGTTTACGGTGCAAAAGAGAATAATTTAAAAAATATATCATTAGAGATACCTAAAAACAAGCTTGTGGTTGTTACCGGAATAAGCGGGAGCGGCAAGTCCACTTTGGCTTTTAATACGCTTTATGCCGAGGGGCAAAGGCGCTATATAGAGTCGCTCTCAAGTTATGCGCGGCAATTTCTTGGGCGTGTGGGCAAGCCTGATGTTGATAAGATAGAGGGGCTCACCCCTGCAATTGCAATAGACCAAAAAACCACATCCAAAAATCCGCGCTCGACTGTTGGGACAATTACTGAAATTTACGACTATTTAAGGCTGCTTTTTGCAAGGGTGGGCAAGCAGCACTGCCACAAGTGTGGCAAGCCGATTTCGAGTATGAGTGCCAGCGATATAATTACTGAAGTTATGCGCCTGCCTGAGGGTGCAAAGCTAATTATTTTAGCGCCGCTGGTTAAAGGTAAAAAAGGGACATTTGCAGATTTAATTGAATCTTTGCGTGCAAAAGGGTTTGTGCGTGCGATGATAGACGGGGTTATGGTGCGCCTGGATGATGAGATAGAGCTTGGCAAAACCAAAAAGCACACCATAAAAGCGGTAATCGACAGAGTGGTTGTAAAAGAGGAGAGCAAAGAGAGAATCGCCCAAGATGTCGAAAAAGCGCTAAATTTAAGCTACGGCGAAGTTGAGATAGAGGTTATAAATTACGAAGATGTGGGGCTGGATAGAAAAGATTTTCATTACAGCGAACATTTGGCCTGTTTTGACTGCAAAGTGAGTTTTGAGCCGCTTGAGCCTGTGAGTTTTTCGTTTAACTCTCCAAAAGGTGCGTGCCCGGCATGCGACGGGCTGGGAATTCGCTATAAGCTGGACTTAAAAAAAGTTATAGACCAGGAGTTGCCAATAAGCGAGGGGGCGATTAAGATACTTTACGGTTTTAATAAGAGTTACTATTTTAAATTTTTAACCGCATTTTGCGAGCAAAACGGGATAGATATAAATATTCCATACCGCGAATTGCCCGAGCATCAGAAAAAGGCGGTGCTTTACGGGCTGCCTGAGAAGGTTAATTTTACCTGGAAGCGCCATAAACTAAGCCGCGAATGGCCCGGGGTTGTAAAAATCGCTTACGATATGAGCCGCGAGAGCAAAGATTTCGACGACTATATGACAGAAACCACCTGCGACGAGTGCCGGGGGCACCGCCTGCGTCCGCGCTCTTTGGCGGTTAAGATAGAGGGCAAAAATATTGCCGATATTATCGATATGCCGATTGAAGAGAGTTATAAATATTTTGCAGACGATAAGAACTTTTCGCATCTGAATGCCCAGCAGCAGCTTATAGCAGAGCCGATTTTAAAAGAGATAAAAGAGCGGCTCTTTTTCCTTTACGATGTGGGGCTTGGGTATCTGACTTTAAGCCGCGATGCGCGCACCATAAGCGGCGGTGAGGCTCAGAGAATCAGAATTGCAAGCCAGATAGGAAGCGGTTTAACGGGGGTAATGTATGTGCTGGATGAGCCGAGCATCGGCTTGCATGAGCGCGATACAATGAAATTGATACGAACTTTAAAATCGCTTCGCGATAAAGGAAACAGCGTAATTGTTGTAGAGCATGACAAAGAGACGATTATGAGTGCTGATTATATTGTAGATATAGGACCGGGCGCGGGGAAATTCGGCGGTGAAGTGGTTTTTGGCGGGAGCGTTAAAGAACTGGAGAAGGCAGAAACTTTAACAGCAGATTACCTGTATGGCAGAAAAGAGATAAAATACCCGCATAAAAAGCGCCCAAAAGATAAATGGCTGGAGATTAAAAATGTAAATATCAATAATATCAAAAACCTTGATGCCAAAATACCTTTGGGAAATTTTGTATGCGTTACGGGGGTTAGCGGAAGCGGCAAGAGCTCTTTGATTTTGCAGACTTTGCTGCCTACAGCCAAAGAGATTTTAAACCGTGCAAGAAAAGTAAACAGGGTAGAGGGGGTCGAAATTACAGGGCTAGAGCATTTAGATAAGGTTATATATCTTGACCAGAGCCCAATTGGCAGAACCCCGCGTTCTAACCCCGCAACATATACAGGCGTTATGGATGAGATACGAAAGCTTTTTGCCCAGACAAAAGAGGCGCAGCTGCGCGGATATAAAGTAGGGCGTTTTAGCTTTAATGTTAAAGGCGGGCGCTGTGAGAAGTGCCAGGGAGAAGGGCAGATTAAAATAGAGATGCACTTTTTGCCAGATGTTCTCGTAACTTGCGATGCGTGTAACGGAACCAGATACAATGAGCAGACGCTGGAGATTGAATATAAGGGTAAAAATATAGCCGATGTGCTTAATATGAGCGTGCATGAAGCTTTGGAGTTTTTCAAAGCTATTCCGGCAATTGCGGTTAAGCTAAAAACGCTAAAAGATGTGGGGCTAGATTACATAACTTTAGGGCAAAACGCTACAACATTAAGCGGCGGTGAGGCGCAAAGAATAAAACTTGCAAAAGAGTTAAGCCGAAAAGACACCGGAAAAACGCTTTATATTTTAGATGAACCGACAACAGGCTTGCATTTTGCCGATGTGGACAGATTAACAGGCGTTCTGCACCATTTGGTTGAGCTTGGAAACAGCGTAATAGTAATAGAGCACAACCTCGATATGATAAAAAACGCCGATTACATCATAGATATGGGACCTGAAGGCGGCAGCAAAGGCGGTCAAATAATAGCCACCGGCACCCCGCAAGAGATTGCAAAAAACTACAAAAAAACAGGAAGTTATACGGGAGAATATCTGGTTAAAGAGTTAAACTAAAGGTTTAGCCCAAAATTTGGGTTAAAGAAAAGTATCAATTTGGCGAAGCAACTCTTTTTAGGAGGGGGTGTTACTCTGTAAGCTTCGCCAGATAGTTTAAGAGAGATTATCTGCTTTTTAAATAAAGACCAACTGCTTGAAGAGGTTTTCCTTTTAAGTCTTTGCAGATGTTGTTTGCTTTAATATAAGCTTTTGCCTCGGCTGCAGTTTTAAATTTTTCATTAATTGGCTTACACTTCTTTTTATAAACCATTTCGCCCATTTTAGCCATTTTAGCCTGTTTCATTTTAATCATTTTTGCCTCTTTGTCAAAAGCTTTTTTAGCAATTGCAAGGGCATCTTCAAACTTCATTACTTTACCGCCGTTTTCTTTAGCAAACTTCTCTGCCGCTTCTTTTGTTCCAAAAGCGTATTTGCTGACTTTAGACATGGTTGCTGGTTTATTGCTTCCTACAACATACCAAGCTTTGCTAACTGGAATAAATTTTAAAGTAGTGTTATCTACAACTTGAATATCGCTTACCTTTGCTCCGCTCTTCATTGCTTCAACTAAACAGTGCATAGAGCAAAACTGCTGCATCTTGCCATCTACTTTTGCAGCGTGGTTTGTTCGATAAAACATAGGAAGAGTCATTCCGCACTTTGGACAAAACATTTTCGCCTTGCCTTTTTGTAAAATTTGAGCCTTATCAAATGGCACAGCACGGAAATTGTGCATTTTCATTCCCTTTTTCATTGCTGGCATACCTTGCATTTGCGCAAATGCGAAAGAGAATAAAACCGCTAAAAATACCAAAAGCTTTTTCATCACTTCTCCTTAAAAAATAGTTATAGTAAAAGTATAGTAAAGGATTGTTAATTTTATATTAATAGAGAGGAGTAAGAATTGAGGTTTTAGAGTTAAGGATTGCGAGAGGGGCACTCACACCCGCACTCACACCCGCAGTATTTTACTTATTCATCGCCTCTAAAGCGTATTTTTTTCCTAGCTCGTAAGCTTTTAAGTTAGCTTCGTGAACTTTTGGCGGAACTTTAGATAGCATAGTATCAATCAAAAGCTTCTCATCTAAAGCATTTGTGAATGTATTTGCAATTGCAAGCGCAATGACAGACTGAGTCAATACCAACCCAACCTCTTCTTTTGCGATTGTAATAATTGGAATCTCTACAATATTCCATTTTTTTCTGTCTTCTTCAGTAGGATAAACAAGGTTAGGGTCAATTACAATTGTGCCGCCCTCTCTAACCCCGTTTTTAAATAGCTGATAACTTTTATCTGCAACTGATAGCATAAAGTCAATCTGCCCGTCAATCGCATACGGATACCAAATCTCTTCGTCATCTAGCTGAATATCAACAACAGTCGGGCCGCCGCGCACTTGCGAAGTGTAAGTTGCAGTTTTTACACCGTAACCGCCCGCTTTAATTTTAGCCGCTGCAAAAATCTCTCCGGCAAGCAAAACTCCCTGACCGCCAACACCTGTAAAACGCATTACTATTCTACTCATCGTTCAGCCTTTAATCTTTTTTCTTAAAATCTTCTGGGGTAATTTTGCCTCTTTTACCCTGATGCGCATCTTTTACCATTTGGTAAGCTTCACAATACTCTAATGCATCTTTATCCTGTTTTAAAATACCTGTTGGAAGGTAGTTTGCTTTCTCTTCATCAGGAAGGGCATCCCATTTTTTCTTTGGCATTGTAATGCTGTCTATCCAATCTAGGTTTTCCATTGCGGTGCCCATTTTATTTTTTCTTCCAAGGTTAATGTGACAGTTAGAAACAGCCTCTACAAAAGAGAAACCTTTGTGTGCAATTGCTTCACGGATAACCTTTTCAAGTTTTTTAGGCTCGCTTACCTTTTCTCTTGCAACAAAGCTTGCACCTGCAGCTTCTGCAAGTTTACAGCCATCAAATGTAGGATCGATATTACCTACCTTTTGGCTTACTGTCCAGAAACCTCTAGGTGTAGTAGGCGAAGTTTGAGAATTGGTCAAACCGTAAATAAAGTTGTTAATTAAAATTAAAGTAATATCGATATTTCTTCTACACCCATGAATTGTATGGTTACCCCCGATTGCCAGCGCATCCCCGTCACCTGCAACACAAACAACGGTTTTATCAGGATTTGCAAGTTTAACACCGGTTGCAAATGCTACTGTTCTTCCGTGAGTGGTGTGGATTGTGTTTGCATCGATATAAGAGCTAAAACGCCCGCTGCAGCCGATTCCTGAAACTACACAAAGATCATTTTTATCAATTCCGAGTTTGTCAATAGCTCTAATGAATGCCTTTAAAATAACTCCGTCACCGCATCCCCAACACCAAAGTGTCGGCATTTTATTTGTTCTTAAATATTCATCGTAATTAAAAGCCATGGTTAAAATACCTCCTTAACTTTATCAATAATATCTTGAGGAGAGAATGGGCGTCCATTTGTTTTTGTTAACTTTTGGATATCTTTTCTACCCATAGCTCTTTGAATCTCTTCTAAATACTGCCCTTGGTTAAGTTCGATAGATAATACTTTGTCAAACTTTTGGCCAAGTTCATACAGTCTCTCTTCTGGACTAGGCCATAAAGTAATCGGTCTGAACATTCCAGCTTTAATGCCTTCTGCACGAAGTCTGCCAATTGCCTCTTTAATAGCCAAAGATGCAGAGCCGTAACCGATTAATAAAATATCTGCATCATCAAGCATATACTCTTCGTTTGATTCAATCTCATCTCTATGCTCATCAACTTTTCTAAATAGTCTGTCAATCAACTTTCTACAAGTCTCTTTCTCTTCTGTCGGGAAGCCGTCCGCATCGTGATGAAGCCCTGTAAAGTGGTATCTGTAACCTTTAAACATTGGATTTAAAATTGCCGGCTCATCTTGCGGAACATCATAAGGTCTGTAATCTTTTGGATCGCCGTCAAAGGTTCTTCTTGGCTTAATGCCTGCTTTAACAGCCTCTGCAGTAGGAATTACAGCTTTTGCATGCATGTGTCCGATAGTTTCATCTAATAGCACAATAACAGGCTGCATAAATCTGTCTGCCAGGTTGAATGCTCTAACTGTTTCAGTGTAGCACTCTGCCAAATTGCCAGCACATAGAGTAATAGATTTATAATCCCCATGGCTTGGGTTTTTAGCCTGCGCAACATCACCTTGTGCAACGCGTGTTGGAAGACCGGTTGATGGACCGCCGCGCATAACATTTACAACTACAAGCGGAACCTCTGCCATTTGAGCCAAACCTAAGTTTTCGGCTTTAAGCGAAATACCTGGGCCGCTTGTTGCAGTCATAGAGCGAACACCGCTCATTGCTGCGCCGATAGCTGCTGCAATACCGCCTATTTCATCTTCCATCTGAATAGCAGCTCCGCCAGCTCTAGGAAGAAGGTCTGAAATTGTATGCATAACCTCACTAGATGGAGTAATCGGATAACCCCCAAAAAATCTGCATCCCGCATCTACTGCTGCCATTGCAGCCAAATCGTTGCCGCTAGAAATAACTTCTCTTGTATCACTCATTGTCTCTCCTTATGCCTCAAGCATCATATAGTTGTTTTCTATAATTTTTTTCTGTCTCTCTTTTGCCTGATCTGTCAGTTTTGCAAATTTATACTCTTTTCTATCTGCAACAAAAATTGCAAAATCTGGACAGGCCAATTCACACTCTTGGCAGCCAATACAACTTTCTGGATGAACAACCGTAATCATCGCGCCCAAAACACTGTGTGCATCATATCTCATCGCCAATACGCCCGCAGGACAGACAGAAACGCAAAGGTCGCAAGCTTTGCATCTGCTCTCATCTGTCCAAACAGGAGTATTTTCAGGAGCTTTCATTAATGACATACGTTCCCCTTTTTCTAATTTTTTATAGTGAAACTATCACTAGTAAAGAGGATATCAAAGTTTTAGTAATGATAAAATGAATATTTGTAATTTATATGCATAAGATAAAATTTTGTTACATTATGAAGCAAACAGATAGAGTCAGTACCTATTTAAATAGAAAATATATGTTTCTTTTTGTATCATTTTATGGGATTGGTTGGTTTTTTCTGGTTTCTGGTTTTTGGTTTTTTCATCGCTGTGAATGTGTATTTGTGTATTGGTGCAAGGTATTAAAATTTTTCAATAATAAGATAACCGTTTAGCTTAAAGCCGAAAAAATAATGCTTATTAGTTCCTGGCTTGACCGGGAATCCACGGATAATTTAACCCAAAAAAACGCATTCCGTCATTTCATACAAAAAGCGGAAAACAGAAAACTGTAAATTGATGTATTGGTATATTGGCAAGAGAAATTTAAACTTTTTTAATCTCTAATTTCTAATCTCTCTTCTTTGAGATTGTGAAAAAACTTAAGAATTTTGCTAACATGTCATTCTGAGCCGAAGGCGAAGAATCTCTTTAGTGCAATTCTATCGAGATTCTTCGCTACGCTCAGAATGACAGTGATGGGCAATTTTACATCAAATATGACTTTTTTCACACTCTCTCTAAAATGGAGTGCAAAAAAGAAAGGGGGCAGGAAAGACTGCCCTAGAAGTTTAAATAGGGAAAATTAACTTAAAACCTCTTTAACAGCTTTGCCTATCTCTGCAGGTGTTTTAACAACTTTTACGCCCGCAGCTTCAAGTGCAGCCATTTTTTCTGCTGCTGTTCCGGCACTGCCGCTAACGATTGCACCTGCATGCCCCATTCTTTTTCCTTTAGGCGCAGTCTGCCCGGCAATAAATGCAACTACAGGTTTTGTAATGTTTTCTTTAATAAATTTAGCCGCCTGAATCTCCAAATCGCCGCCGATTTCGCCAATCATTACAATTGCTTTTGTTTCTGGGTCTTCTTCGAACATTGGAAGCAGCTGCTTGTAGCTTAAGCCGATAATCGGGTCGCCTCCAATTCCTACAGCTGTTGAAATTCCAAGACCTTCTTGCACAACTTGGTTTGCACCTTCGTAAGTTAATGTTCCAGATTTAGAGATAAGCCCAACCGGACCTTTTTTGAAAATATTTCCAGGCATAATACCAATTTTGCACTCTTCTGCCGTAATAATACCCGGACAGTTTGGTCCAATTGTTTTCATACCTTTTTTAGTTGCATACATTTTTGCATACATCATATCTTTAACAGGAGCACCCTCTGTAATAATTACTGCAAGCTCAATACCGGCATCTGCTGCTTCCATTACCGCATCTGCAACAAACGCAGGCGGAACAAATACCATAGAAACAGTTGCGCCTGTTGCTTCTACTGCCTCTTTTACAGTGTTAAATACAGGTTTGCCAAGATGTGTCTGACCCCCTTTATTTGGAGTAACACCGCCAACTATATTTGTCCCGTAAGCCATACACTGCTCTGAATGGAAAGTCCCCTCACCGCCTGTAAAACCTTGAACAATTACTTTTGTATCTTTATTTACCAAAATACTCATTTTTATTTTCTCCTTTGTTAGAAGCTATAAGCTAAAAGCCTAAAGCTTAAAGCTTTTTAATAAGAGTATTTAACATACTCTCCACTTCGATTATTTTTTCCTTAATAACTTTGTCGCTTTTTATATAATTTAAGCGTCTGGCTAATTCTAATTGGGTTCTTAATTCACACAATGAACCTCTGGCAATATATAAAAATTGCTTAAACTCTTTATCTGAAGCTCTGCCTCTACCCTCTGCAATATTGCTTGGTATAGAAACTGCAGAGCGGTTTATTTGTGTTACTAAATTAAATTTTTCGACCGGTGGAAATGTTTGAGTCAATTTATACACCAACTCAACTAATTCCATCGAGCTTTGCCACACTTTCAAATTAGTATACAATCAAACCACCTGCTTTTTGCTTTTTGCTTTGAGCTTTAAGCTTATTACAGCTCACCCTTTGCTGCTGCAACTGCTTTTTTCGCACCGTCAAGCAGGTCTGTTGCAGGTATTACATTTTCGATATTTGCATTTTTCAAAATTTCTGCAGCTTCGGCTGCGTTTGTTCCATCTAGTCTAACAACTACAGGAACCTTTACATCAACTTTTTTAGTTGCTTCCAAGATACCGTTTGCTATACGATCACATCTAACGATACCGCCAAAAATATTTACAAAGATAGATTTAACTTTAGGGTTTCTTAAAATAATTTCAAACCCTTTTGCAACGGTTTCTGCATTTGCTTTACCGCCAACATCTAAGAAGTTTGCAGGTGTTCCGCCTACGAAATTGATTGTATCCATAGTTCCCATTGCAAGCCCTGCACCGTTAACCATACATCCAATTTCTCCATCTAGCGATACATAGCTTAATCCATACTGCCCTGCTTCTCTCTCATCCGGGTCTTCTTCGCTGATATCACGCATAGCTTCAATATCAGGATGTCTATATAGAGCAGAGTCATCAAAGCCCATTTTGCCATCTAGCGCCAAGAAATCGCCGCTTCCTGTTCTAATTAGAGGGTTAATTTCGATTAACTCTACATCCTTGTCCATATAAATTTTAAACAGTTTGCTGGCAAAATCGATAAATTTGCGCTGCTCTTGCTTATCTGTAATTCCAAGGCCAAATACAAGCTCTCTTCCGTGGAAACCTTGTAAACCGATAGTTGGGTCAACTGCAACTTTTACAATTTTTTCAGGAGTTTCCTCTGCAACCTTTTCAATCTCCATCCCGCCTTCAGTAGAAGCCATAATTACAGGCATCTCTTTGGCTCTGTCTAAAACAATCCCTAAATAGAACTCATCTTGAATATCCGCACCCTCTTCTATATATATTTTTTGAACAAGTTTGCCTTCTGGGCCTGTCTGGTGCGTTACAAGAGTCATTCCCAAAATTTCGCCTGCTAATTTTTCTACCTCTTCGATGCTTTTAGCAAGCTTAACACCGCCGCCTAATCCTCTTCCGCCTGCATGGATCTGCGCCTTTACAACCCAAAGGTTTCCGCCAAGCTTTTTAGCATTCTCAACCGCCTCTTCAACTGTATTAGCCACTAAACCTCTAGGTGTAGGCACGCCATATTCAGCAAAAATCTGCTTTGCTTGATACTCATGTACATTCACTTTGGCTCTCCTTAAAATTAAAGTAGAATAATTATAATTTCTTTTACCTATAAAAATGTATAATTTTTACTCATTTTATCAATAAAAAGTGTGTTTGTTAAGAAACTACACGCTTGCCAAAAGCAAATTGGCACATTTTGCTTTTTCAAAAAGTAACTACCTTTTTTTTAAGAATATTCATTTTTTCAATATTTAAGCCTCTATAACAGCTTTTTTTACTAAAATCACACAATATTATCTTAAGTAAGGAAAAGCCATGACCAATGAGGGAAGAAGCGCAGAAGTGAGAATGGAAGAGGAGTATATGGCGGTAACCATAGATTACACAAAAAAAGAAGATAGAACCGTTATTTGTGATAAAATTGCTGAAATAGAGGAGCAGTTTAACGAACATCCTGAAGTTATACATAAGCGCTCACAAGAGAATGAAGGCGGTTCTTTTACTGTGGAATTTTCAAAAGATATCTACACACACTCAAGAATTCCCGGGGAATTTATAGAAGCTTTGCTTCGCAGTTTAAATATTGAACATTGCGAAGAGGATTAGTTACTTTTCGTAACTATACCTAACTCTCTAAAAGCCAAAAAGCCTCTCTTTTAAAGGTTACATAGTTTGTAACCTTTCTCTGTTTATCTGCTATAATCTCAAATTTTGCATCAGCTATTTTAAATGTTACAAGATTGTAACTGTTTAACTCAAAAATTTCAGGTTCAACTCTGAAAGTTTCTTTATTCTCTTCATTTGTAAAAATAACTGCATTATGCCTAATTAAAATATTATATTCTTTTTGGGGTATCAATTCTTGCGCTACCTCTACACTTGCCCTCATTCTCTCTATATAAAGAGAGTTTTTAGAATCAGCTCTGGCTTTAAAAATATTTTTATACCCTAAATAGTTTGCAACTTTTACACTTTTTGGTTTTTCAAAAAGCTCTTTTGTGTTACCATTTTGCACAATTTTTCCATCAATCAGCACAGAAGCCCTTTTAGAGAGGAACCTCGCTTCATCCAAATCGTGCGTAATAAAAAGCGCAGTAATATTAAACTCTTTTTGCAAACCAAGCAGCAGCTCCCACATCTGCCTTTTTAAAGATACATCAAGCGCACTAAAAGGCTCATCTAAAAGAAGCAGCTTTGGTTTGACCACAAGCGCGCGAATCAGTGCGACCCTTTGCTTCTGTCCACCGCTTAAACTTTGGGGTTTTCTCTCTAAAAGCTCTTTTATTCCCGCTTTTTCTACCAATTTATCAAATAGCAAATCGGGTTTTACCCCCTTTGCCTTTAAACCAAACAGAATATTCTCTTTTACGCTCAAATGGGGAAACAGCGCCAAGTTTTGGGGCACATAGCCAAAGCTTCTTTTCTCTATCGGCATATTGGTGCACTCTTTGCCCTCAACCAAAATTTTTCCGCTTTGGGGCTTAACAACCCCCAAAATTGCATTTATAAGCGTGCTTTTACCTGCACCGCTTGGACCCAAAATTGCGTGCAGCTCTCCCTCTTTTATAGATAAATTTATATCTTTCAAAGCAAATTTGCCAAGTTTTACATTCAAATTTTCAAGCTTAATCATTTAAAACCTCTCTGCAAAAGCTGCCTTGCGACAAAAAGCGCCCCAAGCCCAAAAGAGATTAAAATCAAAATAAGCGATACGGTGGTTTTAATATCCGCCATCTGCAGATGCATAAAAATTGCAATAGGCAAAGTTTCGGTTTTAAAAGCCATAGTGCCCGCAATCATAAGCGTTGCCCCAAACTCCCCAAGAGCTTTTGCCCATGTTAAAACAACAGCTCCGATAATCCCGCTTTTTGCAAGCGGAAGCGACACTTTAAAAAAGCTCTGCCAAGGCGTAGCGCCCAGCGTTTTGGCAATAGTTTCAAAATCGGCATCCACCTCATCAAAAGCAGCTTTAACAAACCGCACACTAACCCCAAAAACCGTAACAAACTGCGCCAGAACAATTCCGCCGAAACTAAAAATAAACCCATAAACATTGCTGCTAATCCACTCCCCCAGCGGATTATTAAAAAAAATCAAAATAATAGCCCCCAAAGCAGCAGGCGAAACAACCATCGGAAACTCCAAAAGGGTATTGATTAACTCTTTAAACCTAAAACTGTAACGCGAAAGCGCATACCCCGCAGGCAGCGCCAAAAGCAGCGCCAAAACCGTAGCAATCGTAGCTGTCATCAAAGAGAGCTTAACCGAAAACATCACCCTGCCAGAACCAATAGCCTCCTTAAAAGAGCCGGCATCAAAAAAATAAAAAACCGAAACAATCAACCCCCCATAAAGCAACAAAACAAAAAATGCCGCAACAATAAAGCTTTTTTTCAAATATTAGCCTTTTTTATTTTGATTATACCAAGTATAAGGTAATTTTTAAATTTATATTTTTTAAATCAGCCTTGTTATAAGGCTTTTAAAGTAAAATATTTTAAAAATTTTTAGGAAATAGAGATTGATTAGAGAGTTTTTTAAAAAAGTCAGCACAAATAATCCAAAATTTAACGATTTTTTAGATAAATACAATTTGCCAAAAGCATATTTTGCGATAAACAGACGCGCTGTTACAAGAGGTTTGCTTGTAGGGCTGTTTTGGGGATTTATCCCTATGCCGTTTCAGATGCTGGGAGTAATAATAACCACTCCTTTAATGCGGTTTAATGTAATTATAGGGCTTGCTACCGTCTGGCTGAGCAATCCGGTGACTTATCCGCCGCTTTGGTATCTGGAGTATAAAACCGGCAATTTAATACTTGGCAAACCCGGACTGGAAAATGTAGAACTTACTATGAGCTGGTTCCAAAACCACTGGGATGAAATTGTTGTGCCCTTATATGTTGGAACCGCCTTTTATTCAACTGTTGTATCGTATCTGATATATCTGTTTGTAAACTGGCTCTGGATAAAATCTGTCCATAAAGCTAAAAGAGCTAAGAGCTAACCGGGCAGCTGTGCCGCATTAAAAATTATTATACCGCACCAAATAACCCTTATCTTCTATAAGGATATATATGTTTAAAATAGACGACCCTAAAAACAATTATAAAAATGTTGCGCATGCATTTTTTTTAAGTTTAGCCATTACTATTGCCGAACCATCCACAATTATGCCGCTTATGGTGCACCATTTTAGCCAAAGCGCTGTAATTGTCGGATTTTTTGCTTCACTGCTTCGCGGGGGCGCTATTGTTATTCAACTCTATGCAGCATTTCATGCCCAAAGCTATAAACGGGTAATACCTTATCTTCGCAGAGTCTTTTTTTTTAGATTTTTAAGCTGGTTTAGCATCGGGCTTGCGATATATCTCATAGGTGATTCCAATAAACAGCTTACACTTCTCTTTATTGGGCTTGGGCTTTTTTTCTTCTCTTTTACCGCCGGTTTTGGAGCTATCTATTTTAAAGAGCTGCAGGCAAAACTTTTTAGCAAAACATACCGCGGCAAAACTATGGCAAACCGAAATGTAGCCGGCTCAATTGCTTCAATTATAAGCGGCGGCATTGCTGGGTCGGTTTTTGAAAATTATGAAGCACCGTTAAGTTATGCATATCTTTTTATGGTAAGCAGTGCAATAATGGCAATCGGGTTTATTATCTTTGGCACTATAAATGAACCATCTAAAGAGAATATATCAAAAAAAGAGAAAAGCTTTAAAGAGTTTATTAAAAACTCAAATATTCTGCTTAAAAATGACAGACGATTAAGAGTCCAGATATTAGCAATTTTTTTAAGTTTCGGATACCTTTTGGCAATGCCGTTTGTAATTTTAAAAGCAAACAGCTCTTTTGAACTCTCCGGCTGGATGGTAGGCGGGTTTATATCGATTCAGATGCTTGGGAGCATAATAGGAAGCGGTTTCCTCTGGCGCAGAATAAGCGATTATGAAAAAATGCTTACAATAGCTTTTGCCATAGCTATAGCAGCTTACATAACAGCTCTATTTGCAAACTCTATATACAGCTATTTTGCGATTTTCCTGCTTTTTGGGATAGCAATTGACGGTTTCAGCATAGCCGGAATGAACCTGGTTATAGAGATAGCTCCAGAAGATAAACGCCCTATATACACCGCTTTGCAGACCAATTTAAGCTCTTTTGGACTATTTTTCCCTGTTCTTGGAGGGTATCTGCTGAGAGTTTTTAACTCTTACACATTAATATATATAGCAGCTATAATAATTTTATCTTTGGGATTGTTTGTAAGCATTAAAATGGAGAAAAATTTTTAAATCCAGGCAAAAGCCTGGAATAATTAGTTTCTAATACCTAAAGCCTCTTTAACTTCAGTATATTTTGCGAAATCTTTTTTTCTTAAGTATCTCATTAGTCTTCTTCTTTGACCGACAAGTTTTAACAGACCAAGTCTTGAGCTGTGATCTTTTTTATTTATTTTTAAATGCTCTGTTAATTTTTTAATTCTTTCTGTTAATAGAGCAATTTGAACCTCTGCCGAACCTGTATCTTTTTCGTTGCGCGCAAAATTAGAGATAATCTCTTTCTTTTTCGCCGAATCCAAAGCCATAGTGACCTCCTGATTGGTATTTTAAAGTGCAATATTAACCAAAATTTATTAAATTTGTAATAAAAGCAGCAATTTTTTTGAAAAAATCGTAACTTTTATTCAAATTAGAGTAAAATACTCTTAATTAAAAAGCTATAAGCTGTAAGCATAAAGCTAAAAGCCATATGGCATTTTTTAAAATGCGGCAAAGCCGCACCATTAGCTTTTTGCTTTAAGCTTTTAGCTTATAGCTTTTCAAAAAGGGGAATAATGTTATTAACCAGAGCAAGTGAATATGCTTTATTATCATTAGATATTATTATTAAATCTAAAAAACCGCTCGGTTCAGAGCAGATTGCAAAAGAGCTTAATATTCCAAAAAGTTTTTTAGCAAAAATTTTGCAAAATTTGGCAAAGAGCGATATTTTAATTTCGCACCGCGGCTCCCAAGGGGGTTACAGTTTAAAAAGCAATCCGGAAAAAATATCTTTATACGATATAATTTCATCTGCCGAAGGGAAGCGGCCTGCCGTTTTTGATTGTGTCTCTTATGCCGACACCTGCCCGATGGGTGCAATAGGAACATGCAATATATCGCCGTTTCTTGGAAGGTTTCAATTTAAAATAGATAACTATTTAAAAAGTTTGACACTAAAAGAGTTGTTTGATGAAAAGTGATTTTGATTATGTTTTTCACCTATCGCATATAGATTTAGACGGTTACGGATGCCAATTTTTAACCACCAAAGTTTTTGAAAATATTAAATGTTACAATGCAAATTACGGTGCCGAGGTTAATGAGAGGATAGAGCAGATTTTTGATGATATTTCAAAAATTGAGGGTATTAAGCCGCTTGTTTTAATTACCGATTTAAACCTTACAACAAAAGAGTGCAACGCTTTGGAGAAAAAAGCGGTAAGCGCGGGGGTTAAACTGGCTCTTTTGGACCATCACGGAACAGGTGCTAATGCTGCAGAGCGTTTTGCGTGGTATCATTTGGACACTTCAAAGTGCGCTACACTTATAACTTACGAGTGGTTAAAAGAGAATTTCGGGTTTGACAAAGAGGGGGTTTTCGAGCCGATTGTGCAGGCGATTAACGCTATTGATATCTGGGTAGATGAGAGCAAATACTTCCCTTACGGCAGGGTGCTTTTGGGGATGATTAGCGGTGCCAGAGAGGTAAACCGCGTTGTTTTTGCAGATGAAGACAGAGAGTATAAGCTTCATCTTATTTCTGAAGCGGATAAAATTTTAAGAGAAAACCCGCTAGAAGATGCCCCGATAATTTTAGACGATGCGCTGCATAAAATTAAAAAAGATTTTTTTATTCAAGAGAAAAATGATACAAAAGATAATCTTGTAGCCGATTTCGTAACCGAAATTTTAACTAAAAACCGCGATAAGATGACAGTATATTATAAAGGAAAAAAGGGTATTTTAACTTACTCAACCGGCAACACTTCGCTAATTGGAAATAACTTTTTGCTAAAAAATGAAGATTACGATTTTTATATGGATATAAATTCAAGAGGAACATTTAGCCTGCGCTCTAATAACAAGGTGGATGTTGCTAAAATAGCCGAAGAGATTGGAAGCGGCGGAGGACACCCAAATGCCGGCGGAGGCAAAGTTGAGGGGTATAAAGATTATTTTGTTTATGAAAAGTTACGAGATTTTGTGCAGGCATACTTAAAGGAGAAAGAGAATGAGTAAAATGGAGACAATGCTGGCTCTTCAGCAAAAACTGAATGACAGCACCAACGGCAAAGGGTGGGAAAACGGCGTTACCAAACAGGGTAAAATTATTGACTGGAAACGCTGTATATATATAGAAAGCGCCGAACTGGTCGATAGCTACCCTTGGAAACACTGGAAAAGCATAGCTGCCAAAGTTGACCGCGACAATATAGAGGTAGAGCTTGTGGATATTTGGCACTTTGTTATGAGTGAAGTGCTTCGTGTAAACAGGTTAAATGATAATTTGCCAATTTCCGAGCTGGCTGTCAGGCTAAATGATGCAATAGGCGAAATAGATGCCCAAAAAATCGAAGATGATTACTATAAAGAGATAGAAGCGATAGAGGAGTTTATACATAAACTTTTATGCCGTTTCGAGCTTGTGGATTTTACAAAAAGCTTTTTTGAACTGTGTGCAAAACTTGGTTTGAGCTTTGAGAGACTCTATCAGCTTTATGTCGGTAAAAATGTGCTAAATATCTTCCGCCAAGACCACGGTTATAAAGAGGGAACATACATAAAAGAGTGGAACGGTAAAGAGGATAATGTGGTTATGCAAGAAATATTAGCCTCAAACAGCGACATTAGCGCAGATGAGCTGTATGAAGAGCTAAAAAAGAGATACCCTGCCAAATAGTTTTTAACCCAAAATATGAATTTATTGGTATATTGAAGAGTTTAATCTCTATTTTTAAGAATAATAGTGCCGTTTACATCTTTTGCTTTGGTGGTTTTTGTTTTGGCATCATATTGGAGGTTTTTGCCGTGGACAATATTTAACTGGCGGTTGATGGTGAAATTTTCGGGGGTTATAAGCTCTTTGGTTTTGGTGTTGTAAATTGCATGACCGGTTTTGTAAACGGTACCGTCTGCTTTTTTAGCAACCACATTATCGAAAAATTCTATTTTTTGGCTGTTGGCAACCGAGCGTTTTGCGCTTAAGCTTTTTATTTTGTCTGTAGAAATTACCGGAGAGCTTAAAATCCAGCTTCTGTTTACCTCTTTTGCACTTTTTGCTTTAAGGGTGTGCTCAAGCGAGCTTGCATTTATTTCATACTCTGTAAAGTTGCTAATTTCACTGCTTTTTTGTTCTGTTTTTTTGGGCGTAGAATTTCTATTTTTTACATTTATGCCAAAAGGCAGCAGCAGAACAAAAGCGATAGCGGTTATTAAAATATACTCTAATTTGCTTCCCATAAATTTAAAAACTCCTCATAAAGCCCCTCTTTTTTAAGAATATACTCTATCATCTCCCTTACAGCACCCTCTCCGCCGTTAGAGTTTAAAACCACATCAACTTTATCTTTTAAATATTCATATCCGTTATTTGGGATAAAAGAGATACTGGCTCTTTTTAGCATAGGGTAATCGTTTAAATCATCCCCTATTGCTGCAACATTTTCCCAGCTTAAATTGAGCTCTTTTAAAAGTTCATCCGCTTTTTTGTTTTTCTGTTTTACTTTTTGGTAAAAGTGCTCAATGCCAAGCTCTTTTGCTCTTTTTTCTACGATTTTTGATTCTCTGCCGGTTATTATTGCAGCCTTTTTCCCTAGACGCAGCCAGCTGGCAATTGCCAAGCCGTCTTTAACGCAAAAGCTTTTTAACTCATCGCCGCTGTTGCTGTAAGTTATTTTGCCGCTGGTCATTGTGCCATCGACATCCAAAATAATCAATTCTATCACAAAACCCCTTTAGTGCTTGGAATTTCGATTCTCTCATTTTTGGCAGCTGCTCTTCTTAAAGCAACGGCAAACGCTTTAAATGCGGCTTCTGCAATATGGTGCCGGTTGCTTCCGCGGTTAAAAGTCAAGTGCAGGTTAAGCGGCATATTAAATGCCACAGATTTAAAAAACTCTTCTACAAGTTCTAATTCAAAGCCGTTAATTGTGCCATTTAGCGGCAAATCATAAACCAGGTAAGCCCTGTTAGAAAGGTCGATATCGCAGCTTACGCTTGCTTCATCCATTACTACTGTGGCATTTCCGTAACGCTCTATTCCTTTTGCAGGATAGAGCGCTTCGCCCAGAGCCTGCCCCAAAACAATGCCTACATCTTCAACACTGTGGTGCGCATCTATATGCAAATCGCCCCTGCAGCGCACTTTTAAATCTATTAAAGAGTGTCTTGCAAAGGCATCTAACATGTGGTCAAAAAATCCGATGCCGGTATCTATATCGGAGCTTCCTTTGCCATAAAGTTCCAACTCTATGTCAATATCTGTCTCTTTTGTTTTTCTGCTCTTTTTAACCATTTTAATCCCTTATGATAAATGCACCTGGAATAGAGTGGCAATTTATGAAATCTTGAGCCTCTTCTTTTGAAACAAAGCCCATAATATGTACTCTATGCAACAGTCTGCCGTTTTTATCCTGACCATCTTTTATAACAACCCGCTTGCCGCTTCCAACTGTAGAAGCATATTTAGCTTTTAAAGCTTTTGCATTCTCTAACACTGCAAATGCGCCCACTTGAACACCAAAATCTGTAAGCTTGACTCTCGGTTTAGGCTTGCCGCTGCTTGCATGGTAAATTTTGCCCGCAAATCCTACAACTTCCAATTTTACCCTGCAAGTGCCCCTTTTGTCAATACCTATATCTCTTGCAACCGCATAAGAGCAGTCAACAACCCTCCCGGCGACAAACGGGCCGCGGTCGTTGATTCTGGCAATTGTGCTTCTGCCATTGTCGAGGTTTGTTATCTTAACCATTGTATCCATAGGCCAGGTCTTATGTGCCACGGTTTTGTCATACATATTATAAGTTTCGCCGTTGCTTGTTTGCAAACCGTGGAAATTAGGACCATACCAGCTTGCAATTCCTGTCATTGTGTCGCCTACAGAGACATAAGTGGGCTGGTAAATTTTACCACCGACACAGTAGCTTTTCATAGTTGCTTTAAAGCGCGCAGGGCTTGTATATCCGCCGTTTTTGTAGCGGATTGGCTTATTGCCGCTTCTTATTGTGGTGTCTGGTTCAATCTCTTCACCCTCTATATAGTAAGGGCTGTATCTGTTTCCAAATGGATTTAAACTGTTTAAACTGCATCCGCTTGTCAAAAATAGCACTGCTGCAAGCAAGAAATATTTAATTACCATTCAAATTCCTAAAAACAATTTTTATATTAAATAATTTTAACTTTTATAGCTTAAATTAAAGAGAAAAAAGCTTTAAACTGTTTTGTAAAACTATATTTTCCATCTCATTTATATCAATATTGCTTAACTGGCTCATTTTTTCCAAAACAAGGCGGCAGTAAGCCGGTTCATTTCTTTTGCCCCTGTAAGGGTGAGGGGTTAAATATGGCGCGTCGGTTTCTACAACCAGTTTATCTAGCGGAATTTTAGGGTAAACCTGAACAAGCTTTTTTGCATTTTTAAAAGTAAGGACCCCGCCGATTCCAAAATAAAAGCCCCTTTCTGCCATCTCCAAAAGCCCTTCGTTCGCATTATAGCAGTGCAGCACACCTCCAACTTTTGCATACTCTTTTAAGAGCTCTTTAGAATCCAAGCTTGCATCGCGTATATGGACAATCAGCGGTTTATTGTAACTGTTTGCCAAATCAATCTGGTCAATAAAAATCTCTTTTTGCAGCTTTTTTTCTGCCTCTTTCTCTTTTTCATCTTTTGGCAGCCGGTAGTAATCCAGCCCGCACTCCCCAACAGCTACACATTTAGGATGGGTTATATATTTTTCCAAAAATGCTCTGTTGTAATTTTGCGCATCGTAAGGGTGAACCCCCACGGCAAAGTAAATCTCTTTATAATCTTCTGCCAGTTTAACAGCCCGCTCCAGCGTATCCGGGTCGGCTCCCGGAACCACAAATCTCTCAACCCCGGCATCTTTAGCCCTTTTAATAACTTCATCCAAATCCTCATTATATCTATCATCATCCAAATGGCAGTGTGTATCTATAATCATTTACTCCCTTTTAACTCTTTTAATTTTCTATCCACATCGCCAAGATACCAGTAAAACGAATCCATATTTACAAACCCGTCTATTCTTAAAAGCTCTTGCATATTCGCAGTTACAAAGTATGTTGTCGGTGTCATATAGGTGTTGCTAAAATATTTTTGCACATCTGCACTCTCAATATCCAGTTTTACAAGCACATAATCTCTGTTTAAAACCTTTATAGTATCTTTCTCTTCTAGCGTTTGATGCAGCATTTTCGCACACCAAGGGCAGTGCTGCGCCTCTATAAAAACCATAATAGGCTTGCCGCTTCTTTTAGCCTCCGCCCGCGCCTGATCCACAGACCCCAGCCAATTCAAAGACCCGGCAAACACCACAACCGTTGCCAAAAACGATAAAAACAAAATTCTCATACAACCCCTTAACTCTTAATTTTTAACTCTTCACCATCTCTTCCATCTGCTCTTGGGTAATTATCGCCACCCCAAGCTTTTTAGCTTTTTCCAGCTTGCTGCCCGGGTCTTCGCCGTAAATTACAAAGTCTGTCTTTTTACTTACCGAATTTGTAACTTTTGCTCCCAAAGATTCGAGCATTTCTTTAATTTCGCTTCTTGGGCGGCTCATGGTTCCGGTCAGCACCACTGTTTTGCCTGTGAATACCGACTCTTTTTTAATCTCCTGCGGCATCTCTAAAGTTATTATACTTAAAAGTCTTAAAACTTTATCTCTGTTTACCTGCATAAATTCTATGTAAGATTCCGCCATCTCTTCGCCAAAGCCCTCTATTGCCAAAAGCTCCTCTTTGCTCGCATTTAAAAAGCCGTCTTTGAATTTTTGGCAAATCTTTTTAGCTGCCACTTCGCCTATATGCTCAATTCCAAGCCCCTTAACAAAGCGCCAGCACTCCCTTTTTCGGCTATCTTCGATGGCATTTAGCAAATTATCCACCCGCTTCTCTTTAAAGCCCTCAAGTGCCAGAAGCTGTTCTCTTTTATCTTTTAACTTATAAATATCTTCAATATCGGTTATTAGTTTTTTCTCAAAAAGCAGCTCTACTATTTTTGTTCCAAGCCCGTCGATATTCATGCACCCTTTCGAAGCAAAATGGATTATGCTGTTTACAACGCGCGCCGGGCAAGAAATGTTTTGGCATTTAATAAGCGCCCCCTCATCCAGCACCGGCGAATGGCACACAGGACAGTGAGTCGGACGTTTTATCTCTACTTCGTCGCCGTCTCTATACTCTTTTAAAACCTTAATTATTTTAGGGATAACATCGCCGCTTCTAATAAGCGTAACCACATCTCCGATTCGCACATCAAGCTTTTCGATAAAA
>JALVXO010000279.1 GCA_027022775.1 Campylobacteraceae bacterium | reverse complement strand
AAATTCGGTCACTACAAAATATTTCAGAAGAAAACACTATGATTTTATGGACTTTTGGTTATTGGATTTATCTAAAAATAGCACTTTTTAAGCAAAGGTTAAGGTTGGGTGGCAAAGTTGGGTTAAATGCTCATATAACCGAGTTTTGATAAGGTTTTTAAAAGCAAATTTTAATAAAGTTTTTTATATTGTCAAAAGCATTATATTAGGATAGGTTTTATTTAGCACTGCAGTATGATTTTTAGGATTTTTGGAGGGGGTTAGGTGCGAAAGTTAAGTTAATATTATAAAAAAAGTTAGTAGCCTCCACAAATCCGTCTACGCTTCCGCAGTCAAATCTTTTGCCTTTGAATTTATATGCTACCACTTTTCCTTCTTTTGCCAGTTCCAAAAGGGCATCGGTTAATTGGATTTCGCCGCCTTTGCCGGCTTTTGTGTTTTTTAGCACATCGAAAATTTCAGGTGTTAATATGTAGCGTCCGATAATTGCCAAATTTGAGGGGGCATCTTTTGGGTCGGGTTTTTCTACCATTGTTGAGACTCTGTAAATATTGTCGCTGTCGTCTATTAGTTTGCCGTCTATAATTCCGTATTTATTTGTATTTTCAGGCGCCACCTCTTGTATTGCCACAACGCAGCACCGGTATTTTCGGTAAATCTCAACCATTTGCGCCAATACCCCTTTGTCTTCATTATAGCATAAATCATCAGCTAAAATTACTGCAAAAGGTTCATTGCCTATTAATGTCTGACCGGTTAAAATGGCGTGCCCTAAACCCAGCATCTGTTTTTGGCGGGTGTAAGAGAATGTGCAGCTTTCTATAACCTCTCTAATCTCATTAAGCAGACTCTCTTTAGAAGCGCCTTTTAACTGATGCTCAAGCTCGTAACTGATATCAAAATGGTCTTCAATAGCTCTTTTGCCGCGCCCGGTAACTATTGCCATTTGGTTAATCCCTGCCTCCATAGCCTCCTCTACGCCGTATTGAATAAGAGGTTTTGTTAAAATAGGCAGCATCTCTTTGGGAGTTGCTTTAGTAGCCGGCAAAAATCTGGTTCCGTAACCTGCTGCGGGAAATAAACATTTTTTAATCATTTCTATCCTTTATGTGTTCTTTATCAATCCTGCCAAAAGGTGGATGTAAAAATTTGCTATTTTGTCATTCTGAGCGTAGCGAAGAATCTCTTTACTGCCGTTCTATTAAGATTCTTCGCTTCGCTCAGAATGACTGTAATGGCAATTTTACATATTTTGCAATCTAAAAGGTGCAGTGAGGACACCGCACCCTACAATCAACCATAAACCATCAACCTCATTTTGGCAGTCCGACCTGCGGGCAGACACACAGGTCTGCCCCTACACCCATCATCCTAAATCCCAAATCCTCCATCCACCATCAACCAATCCTGCCGATTAACTTCTTTTTCAAAATACTCTTGCCAAGCTCCACGCCGGGCTGATTGTATGTATTTACATCTATCAATATCCCCATTAACGAAGTTAAAAGCTCATAGTAAAAAATCAGCTTTCCTATGGCTTCTTCGTTTACTTCGTCGATAATAATCTCATCAATCGGAATATCATCTTGCAAAAGAAGAGCCTCTTTTATAGAGTCGCACTGTTTGTTTATCAGCTCATCAAAAGCGATACCGTTAATTATATCGAGCTCTTGCAAAAAATCAAGAGAAATATCGGGCACTTTTAGGTTTTGTTTAAAGTTTTTAATTTTCATAAATGTTACGGTTTTATTTCGCGTTCCCTCTACTATCAATTGCAAAAACGAATGCTGGTCTTGCGGACCGATAAGCCCCACAGGCGTAACGCCCACATTAAAGATAGAATCTTTTTGCTTTTTGCCCAAACTCTCACCCCAAAGCTGAATATACCACTGCACGAAATATTTAAAACTCTCACTGTATGCAAAAAGCAAATTAATATTATACTCTTGGTGGTTTTTAGCAAAAAAGAGCGCCTTTTTAAGCAGGGTGTCTTTTAAATAACCGTCGTTAAAAAAGCTGTTGTGAACCTTTTTAGCCCCGTTTAAAAGCGCCTCTATATCGATGCCTGCAAGAATTAGCGGAATAAGCCCCACACTGCTTAAAATCGAAAATCTGCCGCCTACATTTTTAGGAATTTCAAAAATTTTTGCATCCATAGTTTCAGCAAGCTTTGCCAGCGGTGAGTCAAGCTCGGTAATAAAGCTAAACTGCTCTTTATCGCACTTATTTAAAAAGTATTTAAACAGCGCAATAGTCTCTAGCGTCGAGCCCGATTTGCTGACAATTAAAAAGTGCGCCTTTTTTAAATCGATACGGCTCTCGAGTTCCGCAATGTTAAGCGGGTCGGTTGTTTCAAAGAAGTAAAGCTTTCGCTTAAACTCTTTAACCGGCTTTAAAAAATTATAAACCGCCTTAGCCCCAAGCGAACTCCCTCCTATGCCTATTACTACAACACTCTCTATACCCTCGCCGAACCCTTTTTCAAAATCAATTAAAGGCTTAATATCGCCAAACGGCAAAGAGTAATACCCGATGCTTTTTTTCTCTTCACAAATAGCATTAAATAGCTCCTCTTTATACTTTAACAAAGAGGGTTTTAATTCGAAATATAGGTTATTTTCCAATTTTACTCCGTTAAACCTGTTTATATTTGCCGGTACTATATCAGCAGCCGCCATGTAAATAGGAACACGCTTTATTTGATAACTACAAAATCATATTTTTCAGGATGCTCCTAAAATAAGTCACAATTAAATTTTAAATACAATTTGCTATATAATCTTTTTTTAATTTGCATCTACTCTTATTATTATAGCATAATCGGACTTATTTGACTGTAATGAGGTTTAACTTAACTTTTTAGGAATATTCAGTTAAAAATAAAATTCCAATCCATAAAAGCGTGCTTTGATATAGAAAATAGTAAAATATTAACCGATTCTGCCGTTATAAGGAGTTTATTATGCGTGTTTTAATTGCAGGTGTTGGGGGTGTTGGGGGTTATATTGGGGCGCAGATTATTTTGCATACAGACACAGAGGTTGTTTTTTTGGCGCGCGGCGAGCATTTAAGGACGATTCAAGAAGAGGGGCTTAAAGTTATAGATAACGGGGAGGAGTTTGTCGTAAAGCCTGCTAAAGCGGTTGAGAACGCTAAAGATGAGGGTGTTTTTGATTTAATTATTATCGGGGTTAAATCTTACGATTTGGAAAATGTTTTAAAAAGCCTATCTGCCAATATCGGTAAAGATACTGCTATTTTGCCTCTGTTAAACGGGATAGAGCACGATAAAACGGTTAAAAAACTCTATCCGCACTCAAAGGTTTTAAAAGGTTGCGTTTATATTATTTCGCACATTCAAAATCCGGGTGTGATTGTTAAAAAGGGCAAAGTGTTTAAACTCTGCTGGGGCGGGACTGGGGAGTTTGGAGAAATTGCCAAGCTCTTTGAGAGCGCCAAACTTCGCCATAAGCAGACAGAAAATATCGATTATGAAATTTGGAAAAAGTTCCTCTTTATTTCGGCAATGGCGGCGCTTACAAGTTATTACAAAAAGAGTATGGACAGTGTCGCCAAAGAGCACAGCGCCGAATTAAAAGAATTATTTAACGAAATAACCGCCCTGGCGCAAAAACTCTCTGTTCCTCTAACACAAGAGGATATAAACTCCGCCCTTGCTCAAGCTTCTAAAGTTGTAGAGGGTGCAAAAACCTCTATGCAGCTAGATTTGGAAAAGGGCAAAAAGAGCGAAATAGATTCGCTTTTGGGTTCAGTTGTTAATTTAAGCAAAAAACACGGCTTAAAAGCGCCGCTGATGGAAAAGATATATAACGAATTATCGGGATAGATTATCCCGGCTGAAAAAGGGTAATAAAAAATAGCACGCGGATCATAAATTTTGGAAAAGCAAAGCCTAAAAGGGCAAAAAAGCAAAATCCTATAGCGGCGCTTAATGCAATTGTCTTTAAATCAGAAACACCGCTTATTAAAACCGCAACAGTTACAATAATAGCCCCTAAAAATGCGCTTAAAAATGTTACACCGACTCTTTTTAAAAATGCTATGCCGTTACTGCTCATATCAATACGGTAATTCTCTTTTTTCATACGGTTTAGGAATTTTATGGTCGCAAATGTGCATAGTGCCCTTTTTGTCAAAACATACTCTGCCAACCTCAATAGGCTTTTTGCTATCCCGTTTTGGCGGTGAATTTTTATCTTCATCTTTATCTACCGGTGCTAAATCTTTTTGCAATTGGCTGGCATCATGTACCGGAATTTCCAATTTCAAGCCGCCTTTTGAATTTTTTTCAGCTGCTGCGCACCCTACTAAAACAAGCATTGAAATAAATATCATAAAGAGCAAACGGGCATTCATATAACTTCCTCCTTTGCCAGAAAAAGTAAGAAAATTATAGCATATTTTAAAAAGAGAGGGCAGAAAACAGGCACAATAAATGCCTGCTTAATTTTGGATACTTTGAGCAATCTGCTTTGCTTTATCCATTTTGCTGTATGGCAGATTAGGCTGGACTTTGTTTTTATCTACAGTAGAAGGTTTTACATTTTGGGGAATGATAACTTTGCCCGGTTTAGGCTTTTTATGGGTCATACAGCCGCTGACTGCTAATACAGAAATAATAATAAGTGCAATTTTTTTCATAATAAACTCCTTTCAAAACAGGATTATACCTTAAAATTGTGACAAATATTTAATTTATTGCAAATTTATTTAAAAAATTTAATAAAACTATTGATATAATAAATAAAATTGAAATTAAGGATTTAAAATGATAAAAAAATTAACATTATTATTAACAACAGCTGTTTTAGTCGGCTGCGGCGGAGGAGGAGGGTCGCCTTCTGGTTCTGATACACCGGATAATCCTCCTTCAACGCAGCTTCCTGAAAAACCACAAAGTTCCAAAATGGCAAAATTAAACAGCGACAATAAAAATCTGGCAGCAATTTCAGCTTACAGAGCTATTGTAATGCCGCCAGATATTGATATTGACGATCAATTTCTTCAAAAAAGGGTTAAAAGATTAAAGAAGATGGCTAAACTGATTGATAAAAGCTATAAAAAATATGACAGAAGCTCACAGATATGCTCAAGCGGTAAAGCGTATGTATATACAGAAACCGAAACAAGCGGAACAGTTGTTTATAAAAATTGCCAAATGGATGAATATTTGGTAAATGGAACAGTTTATGTTGATGAGGGGAGCTCTCAAATTTTTCAAGAGTATAAAAATTTTACAGTAGAATCAGATGATGAAAAGGCTGAAATAAAGCATTTAAGTTTTACCTATTATGACTATAATGATGATTATAAAATGGAAGATTATTACGCAACATACAGAATTTACGATAAAACTTTAGAGTATTTAAATTTCAATTTGCAAAAAACAAGCGGACCGGGCAAAACATCCCTGCTTTTTAACGGATACATTAAACCTGTCTGTTTAAACGGGTTTGTTTATATAAAAAGCAACGGCAAAGTAACAGATACAGAAGATGAGTATGATGAAGAGAAAACAGTTACCCAAGGCGCATTTTTTGTAAGTTCGCGCGGCGATAAGATAAATGTGGAGATAGATAAAGATTTGGTCTATGTTAAATTTAACAGTGAAAATGAAGAGACTTACTTAAAAAGCGAAATTGAAAAAATTCTAGGGC
>JALVXO010000278.1 GCA_027022775.1 Campylobacteraceae bacterium | reverse complement strand
CGGTTGCAACCCCGTGCTGCCCCGCGCCCGTTTCGGCAATAACCTTTTTTTTGCCAAGCCTTTTTGCCAAAACTGCCTGCGCTACGGTGTGGTTGATTTTGTGCGCGCCGGTGTGGTTTAAATCTTCTCTTTTTAAGTAAACTTTAGCCCCTATATCGTTAGAGAGATTTTCGGCAAAATAAAGAGGGCTTGGGCGTCCTACATACTGCTTGTAGTAGTAATCCACTTCGCCCCAAAAATCTTTATCGAAACGCACCGCTTCGTAATCTTTTTTTAACTCTTCTAAAATAGGCATCAGGGTTTCTGGCACATACCGCCCGCCAAAAATCCCAAAATGCCCCAAATCATCCGGGTCAAATCTGCTAGGTTTAGGAATATACATAAAACTCCCTTTAATAATTTGCCAAATTATACCTAAAGGGGGGTTACTTTTAAATTATTTTTTATTTCTGTATTTAAAATTTACAATTTTAAACTTTGGAATAAGCTGAGGGAATTTTATTTTCAAATTTTTTAAAACAAGTTTAGTTAATTTTTTTAATCTTTTTTTCTCCAAATCTTTTTTGTAAACTTTAACTTTTGCTATATGTTCTTTATACTCTTTACTAAAAATATGTCCGCCTTTTGGTCTTTTTACGAAATATAAATATTCGGTTATTGCGGGTTTAAATGCAGAGATTACTGCAGCTTTAGAAACAGTTCCAATGGGTTTTGGGGGTAATCCTTTATGTTTATATGTGTTAAATTTGCTTTTGTCTTTTTTTATTAATTGCGGAGTAACAATTTTATGGCTGTTCTTTCCATAATTCAATGTTGCATCAATTTGCAGTTTTATTCCTTTTTTTAAGCGGTTGTAAATAACAGAAGCAATTATAGGCATCTCTTTGTAATTTTGTGTCTCTTTTTCTATGATAGAAGCAATAATCAATTTCTCTTTAAACTTTTTAGAGTTAACTTTAATTTTTTTATTATTTGCCAATTTTTTATAAAAACTGTCGCTCTTGTATAAAATATAAGCCGCTATGCTTCTTTCTGTAGCATTATAAGGTATATCATATTTTCCTGCTAAAATTGCATCATGGTATTGAGAGAGTGTTTTAAAATAGTTTAATAAAACTGTACTGTTTAAATTGGTTAATTTTGCTATTTTTTTAGAAACATATAATAGGCTGTCACCCCCATAAACAACAATTTTACGGGTTTTCTCCCTTTTTCTTTCCAATAACTCTTTAAACAGTTTTAATTTATTTGTATTGCTGCTTACCCTTACCCAGCCCGGTTTTATATTATAAAGGTTTAAAATTAACAAATCATATTTATTAAGGGGAATGTTTTGAAGTTTTAAAGCGGTTTCATAGTTTTGTTCTTTAATATTTGGTATGTAGACCAATTTATCACTTTTATACGGAATTAATAGATAAATCAAAAGAGAAATTATAAACAGAAGAACAATTTTTAAAAAAATTCTCAAAACTACTGCCCCTTATTTGTAAATTTCAGGATAAAACTTTTTCCATCTTCTATGTATCCACAGCCACTCATGCGGATTTTTTCTAATAAACTCTTCTGTAATTTTAGCCTGTTTTTGAGTGTGAATCAATATATCTTTCATAAAATCATTACTTTTTTCAATTTCAATAGGTTTGCAAAAAACAGCTTCGTACTTTTCAAAGCCTACTCTTTTTGTAAAACATGGTATAACAATTGCATTGTATTTTCTGGCTAATAGTGCAGCTGCTGTTGTATGGCTGGCTTTTTTGCCAAAAAACTCAACACTCTCTCCCGGCAGATTTTGATCTACCAGCAAGCCTAAAATTTTTTTCTCTTTTGCAACTTTAAGCATAGCACGCATACCGCCTTTTTTGCTTATCAGTTTTGTTCCAAACTGTTCCCTGCTGTTTTTTAAAGCACTGTTAAGCCACTCTTGTTTTAGCGGCCTCCCAACAATTACCAAAGGCTTAAATTTTGCAGAAATTGCCAAAGATAGAATTTCCCAATTACTTTGGTGTGCAGTAATTAATACTACCGGTCTTTGCTGTTTTATTGCATTTAGTAGAATTTTCTCATTTTTAAATGTCACTTTTTTTAACAGTTTATCTTTTTTTATATTTTGATTCTCAATAAGACTGCCTAAATTGTAAGCTAAATTTAAAAATACCCCTTTTATTATCTCTTCTTTTTGGCTGCTGCTTAAACTGTCTCCATAAATAAAATCCAGATTAACTTTTGCAACTTTATAATAGCGTTTGTGGAAGCGGTAAAAAGTGTAAGCGATAAATTTTGCAATTTTATCTTTTAAAAAAGGCGGCAGTATGTAAGATAACACTTTTAAAAGTTTAAAAAAAAGTTTTGCACTTTTTTCTTTCATAAAATTACCTTTTTTGAGAGTATTATATAATCAATTTCAGATTTTTTATATTAAATTTATATTTTAATCTTTTTATTTTATAAAAACATCACTTTTTAACAAATAATTTTATTTTTTAACATAATTAGGTATTTATTTTAAAAAAAATATGATATTCTTTATATAATAGTTTGATTTTCAAGGAGCAAAAATGATTACTGCACTCCAAATCGCTTTACTTTTAATACTAATTGCACTAATTGGCGTAATTATCGGTTTTCTGTTTGGCAAACTCTCTTGTAAAAAGCAGAGCGAAAGCAATATTTACCAGAAAAACAGTTATTGTGAAAATGAGTATATAGTATCTAACGGTCTGTTAAACAGAGATGTAGATGATGATTTAAAAGTTTTAAAAGAAGATAAAAAAGAGGATAGCGGTTTTGAAAAGAGTGATTATATACCGTTAAATGATACAGCAGTCCAAGCAGAAAATGGCCTGCAGGAAGAATCAAACGAAAAAGAAGAAAATAAAGATGAAGGTAAAAAACCTCTAACCTTAAGCGGACCTAAAAATGGAAAACCGGATAATTTATGCAGAATAAAAGGCATAGGCTTTAAAATAGAAGAAAAGCTGCACAGTTTAGGGATTTACCATTTTGAACAGATTGCTGCTTGGACAGAAGAGGAGATAAAATGGTTAGATGCCCATCTGGCTTTTTCTGGCAGAATCATAAGAGAAGACTGGATCGGACAGGCAAAAAAATTAGCAGCCGGAGAAGAGACAGAGTTTTCTAAAAAAGTTGCACAAGGCAAAGTGAGCACAAGCAGAAAAGATTAAATTTTATTTTAAAAAGATTATATAGTTTTACAGTAAAAGAATTAAAATTTATTCCCAGAGAATTGGGAATAAATTGGAAGTTATTTAATTAATTCAAACGGATTAGCAATAACTCTTTTTCTATCTACAATGTATGGGATAAATGCAGCTTGTCTAGCTCTTTTGATAGCTTCGCTAACCATATCTTGGTGTTTTTTGCAGTTGCCTGTAAGTCTGCGAGGCATAATTTTATATCTTTCGCTCAAGCTGTATTTTAACTGGTTTAAATCTTTGTAATCGATAAAATCAACTTTAGCTTGACAGTATCTGCAAAATCTTTTTTTGAATTTTCTTTTTTCAGCCATTTGCTTTTTCTCCTAATTAAAATGGTATTTCATCTTCATCAATGTCAATTTCTGGAATTTCCGGCTCTTTAGGCATTTGAGGCGCCGCATTCTGCATCGGTGTTTGAGGCTGAGGCTGTGAATAGCCAGACTGTTGCGCAGGTGCTGCATTATAGCCGCTGTTATATTGGCTGTTTTGTGCGCTGTCAGCTTTAGTATCTAGCATCTGCAGATTCTCAACAGTTACCGAATGGCGGCTTCTTTTTGTGCCGTCTTGAGCAACCCACTGTTCTAATATCAATCTTCCTTCTACCAATACTTTGCTTCCTTTATGCAAATATTGATTTGCAATTTCGGCGGTTCTTCCAAAGAATGTCAAATCGATGAACATTGTTTCATCCCTTAACTCTCCAGTGGCGCTTTTAAAGCGTCTGTTTGTCGCAATACCGACTTTTCCGATAGCGGTTCCACTGCTTGAGTATCTTATCTCAACATCTCTGGTTAAGTTTCCCACCAAAATTACTTTGTTGTACATAAAGGATCCTTTAAAAGTTACGCTTCTGCCGAAGCCTCTTCTTTACTCTCCTCTTTAGAGCCGTTGCAAGCTGCAACCTGCTTTTCAAATTGAGCAATCTCTTTTTTGTTTCTGTATCTGATAGTTAAGAATTTTAATACATTTTCATTGTATCTTAATCTTCTCTCAATCTCTGCAATTGAAGAAGCTGGAGATTTGTGATAAACCACTGTGTAGTAACCGCGGGCATTTTTGTCAATTTCATAAGCAAGTTTGCGCATACCTAAATCGTTAACAGCAGCAACTTCACCGCCTTGTTCTGCAATACTGCTTTTTACTGCATCGATTTGAGCTGCAGTCTCCTCTTCTGTAAGCGTAGGCTTAAGAATAAAAAGTGTCTCGTAACAATTCATTTTCTTCCTTCTTTTGGCTTTTATCCCGCTCCGCATTTGCGTTGCGAGAAAGAATTTTTTGAAGCGTAATTATATCTAAACAAGCTTAAATTATGTGGTTGGAATTAAATTTCAAAGCATCTGCCTAATCTTCCCCAATGCGCCAAAAAGAAGCGACTCTTTATTCATTGGCGAGCTGGTTTTGATTTTTAGTTCGATTTCCAGCAACTCTTGGTAAATTTTTAGCAGGGTGGAGGATTTTATTCTTATTGCCAGCGAGGCGCGCTCTTGTTCTATGAACTTTGGCAGCTGGTAGCCTAAAATCTCTTTAGAGTTTGGAGCGCCGTGCAGTTTAATGTATGCATGAAACAGAAAAAGCTGCTGCAAAAAACGCTGGATTGCCCTTAAAATCGAAAACTCATCTTCGCCAAGCTCTATAATTTTCTTTAAAGTCTGCGTAATATCCTCTTTTTTAAATAGCGAAATTATCATCTTCTCAACCGCAAGCGGCGCGGTAGAGTAAACCAGGGCGTCTATCTGCTTTGTCTCTATCGCTTCATCTAAAATCGAAAGTTTCTCAAGCTCTTTATCTATCAGCGCCATATTAAAATTAAGCAGATTTACCAGGTGGTTTACCGCATACGGAGTGATATTAAGCCCGATTTCCCTGGCGCGCCTGTTGGCGTATTCGCTTGCCTCTTTTAAATTTGGTTCAAAAAAGCGCACCCACAAAGCGCCGTTTTTTGGGCTAAACGGGGTTTGCAAACTTCTTGCGTTGGAGCTGCCGCCCTCGTAAATATACAAAAAGTAATTGCTTGGATTTTTTTTAACCGAATCTATTAAAAACTCCAGCTCTTTTTTTGGCAACTTTTTATCGGTGCGTAAAATATAAAGGTTCACCCCGCCAAAGAGCGACCCTTGCGAAAGATAAGCTTTTGCCTGCTCAAAACTGTATTCGTCAAAAAAGTGCGCCAGATGCTCCTCTTGGGCGTTCAATTTCTCTTTATACAAAGCGCTATAGTAATCAAAAAAAAATTCATTTTCGCCGTAAAGCAGCACGCAGCGCGGCAAGCCTTTTTGCAGCTCTTTTTCAAATTCGTTTCTATACATCTGTTTTACAAACCTCTTGCGCTAAAATTTCCGGTTTTTCCAAATCGGCATGGGTAATTCTTAATACTATTTTATCAAAAAGATTTGAATTATAAGCCTTAAGATTTACAATCGCCCCTCTTGCTGCGCCCTCTATCAGTTTGGCTTTTGCACCTTTGTTTGTGTCTTCTATATCTATTTCGGTAATTTCGGCTTTAAACTCTTTGCCGATATTCTCATCTGCCCAGCGCGCAAATTTTCTGTCTCTAAAATCCCATTCGCATTTTGTC
>JALVXO010000277.1 GCA_027022775.1 Campylobacteraceae bacterium | reverse complement strand
AAATGCTGGATAAAATTTCAGATATTTTAGAAGAGCATGCAGATGATGAGTATAAAGCGTTTAGAGCTCTTCTTGCCCTTAAGAAAGGCAAAGCAAATTACACAACAGGCGATATTTTAACAGAAGATAATATCTGTAAATGATACTGGACTTTTCCAAACCGCTCTACTTTTTAGCCCCTTTGGCGGGGCTGACCGACCTGCCGTTTAGAAGTGTTGTTAAAAAATTTGGCGCAGATGTTACCGTTAGCGAAATGATAAGCTCCAATGCGCTTGCTTACGGCAGTCAAAAAACAGTTAAAATGTTGGAAAAATCCCCTTTAGAAACCCCTTACTCTGTGCAAATAGCCGGAAGCGACCCAGAAATTATAAAAAAGGCGCTGGATATAATAAATGAGCGCGAAGGGGTGGATATTGTAGATTTAAACTGCGGCTGCCCTGTGCCCAAAGTTGTAAACAACCTGCAAGGTGCGGCGCTTCTGACCGATTTGAAAAAGATGGGCAGAGCAATTAAAACAATAAAAGAGCACTCCAATAAGCAATACACTTCTGTTAAAATCAGGCTTGGATTTTTAGAAAAAAACCATGTAGAAATTGCCAAAGTGTGCGAAGATAACGGGGCTGATTTTATTGCAGTCCACGGCAGGACAAGACAAGGAAAATTTAAAGCGCCTGTTGATTATGATGCCATTGCAGAGGTTAAAGCTGCAGTAAAAATACCGGTAATTGCAAACGGAGATATAGATTCACCCGCAAAGGCAAAATGGGTTTTAGAGCATACAAAGTGCGACGGGATAATGATAGGCAGAGGTGCTGTGGGCAGACCCTGGATTTTTAAAGAGATTAAAGAGGGGCTCCAAGAGGCGCCAAAAGAGCTGATTGCCCAAGTGGTGCTTGAGCATTTTGACCAGATGTTAAATTTTTACGGCGACTACGGTGTAATTCTCTTTAGAAAACATCTTCATACATACTCTAAACACGGTTATAAAAATGCAACCGGCTTTAGAGATAAAATAAACCGTACAACCGACCCAAAAGAGGCAAGAGGGATTATAGAAGAGTTTTTCAAACTGCACTAAAAAATAGTTTAACCCAAATTTTGCATTAGAAGGTGCATCAGATGTGTTGGCTAATGCAAATTTTGGGTTTAATCTTTTTTTAATAAATAAATTGTATTATTTAACTCCTATATCAACCGTAAAAGGAGAATAATAATGGCAATAAACGCAAAAAAAATGGCAAAAATCTGCAGACCTTTTAGAATTGTTTTAGGATTGGTTTTAATAGGGGCAGGTGTTTATACCGGTATTAAATGGTTCTATTTGGGTATAATTCCTTTAATTGCAGGCATTATAGGATTTTGTCCGGCGTGTGCAATAACAGGGCAGTGCACAATTTTGGGCAAGGATAAAGAGTGAAAACCCTGCTGCATATAGTAGGCTGGACTTTAGGCACCGTTTTAGTTTTGCAATTTGTTCAAATTAAGATACCTCCCGCCCCCAAAGCGACAAAAGCTGATGAGATAAAAGCTCCAAAAGAGGTAATGGCAATATTAAAAACCAGCTGTTACGACTGCCACTCAAATGAGACAAAAATGCCATGGTATGGCAATATTTCACCAATGTCTATAGCTGTGCACTCAAATATAAAAAATGGGCGCGCATGGCTTAATTTTTCTATTTTTAATAAATATGACGAAAAGAAAAAACAGAAAATTTATGAAGGTATAGTGCAAACTTTAAAAATAAAAACCATGCCGCCGCCTGAATATCTGCTCTTTCACAAAAATGCCAGGCTTACTAAAGAGCAAGAGAAGATTTTACACGATTGGGCACAAAGTTTAATTAAAGAGGATTAAATAGGACAAAATTTATCCTATTTGAATTTTTTTATGTTATAATAGCCTTACAAAAACCAAATAAAGGAAAGAAAATGCCAACTATCAATAAATACCAAGACATTTCAGAAATCGACAGAGAGGCTAAAAAAGATTACATCGACAGACATTCTCCATTTGTAAGCTGTGCAGAAACAGCTAAAAAAGGGGAACTTTTTGAAGTGACAGTTCAAATGGGTCAAGAGTATACTCACCCGGATGATTTTGACCACTATATTGAATCTATCACACTTTTTGACGGAGAAACCAAACTGGCACATACAAGTTTTGTTCCGGGAACTTTTGGAAATGAGAAATCTCATGCAAAAGTTACATTTTACATTAGACCAACAAAAAGCAAACTTAAACTGACAGCAATGGCTTACTGCACAAAACATGGCGTGTGGGAAGGCCCAACTGTAGAGGTAGAAGTAACAGAATAACCTTATAAAGCCATTAAATTCTTTTAATGGCTTTATAAACTGCAATTTTAAGACCCTCTTGCGCTTTTTTATTGCAATACTCTTTTACCGGTTCAATCTCTTTTATTTTAATAAAATCGGCATGCTCTTTATACAGTCTGTCTAAAAAGCTGTAATCTAAATATGGTGTGTTTAAAGCGCTTATTACTATTGCGTTTTCAGCTGACAATTCAGGCAGTTTTTTTACTATTTTTGCATAATCTTTTTCTATCTCAAAGCTCCCTTTTTGAAAAGTAGGCGGATCTATAACAATTATGTCGTAAGGCGCTTCTCTTTTTAATTTAGGAAACGATTTTAAAATATCCAGATGCCAGTATGATACCCCTTTAGAAAAACCGTTTACAGCATGGTTTTTCATTCCTCTTGCCAGCGCGCTTTTGCTCATATCCACATTTATAACCCGTCTGGCTCCGCCTCTTTTTGCAAATAGGCTAAAACCGCAGCTGTAAGCAAACAGATTTAAAACCTTTTTATTTTTAGCAACACTCTCTATGTAACTTCTGCCATTTTTCATATCTCCAAAATAACCTATATTTTGGTTGTTAAAATCCAAAAGAAATTTTATACCTCTCTCGATGGCATAAGTGTTTTCTCCCAATTTACCAGTGAATATTTCTAGTTTGTTATTGTATCTGCTTTTAAATAACAAAGTTTTATGTCTGCTGGTTTTAATAAATTCTTTAAACAATTGTATTAATTCATCTTTATATTCAATCTCTTTGTAAGCTTGAATGTATAAAACTGTATCGATTGAATCGATAGTTATATCTTCGTAACCTGAAAAACATTTTCCTCTTCCATGAAAGAGTCTTTTAAATTCAGAATTTAAATTTACAGAGTTGTTTTTTACAATCTCTAGCACTTTTTGCAAATTATTTCCTTTATCCTTAACAGTTTTAAATTTAAAAGTATAGCAGATATTTTTTTTAAAAAGAAAGCAACAAGGCATACAAAATTGAGGTACAGTTAATATGACCATTAATTCATTACTTTTTCGGTTGATATATTAAATAATTTTAACTTTGTTATATTTTTTAATATATGATTAAACATTTTTATGTTATTCTTTAAATATCTATTTGGAGGTCGGCTTGTGGATAGCGGTAAATTTATTTGCAAAGAAGAGGGCAGATTGGATAAAGTGCTCTCACTTAAGTTAAAAAAAAGCCGCAATCAAGTTGAGAAACTTATAAAAGAGGGACTTGTTGAGGTTGATGGCAAAACAGTTGCCAAAACCTCTTACAGGGTTCAAAGCGGGCAAGAGGTTAAATACCGCTTTTTAGAGGCGTCAAAAGCGGAATTTAAAAAGGTAAATTTAGAAATTGAGCGCCTTTATGAAGATGATGATATTTTAGTAATAAACAAACCGGCAAATTTGGTGGTGCATCCGGCACCATCGGTAAAAGAGCCGACACTGGTGGATTGGCTGAGAGAGCAGAATATCCGTCTCTCTACCATAAGCGGTGAAGAGCGAAACGGCATTGTTCACCGGCTTGACAAAGATACAAGCGGTGCAATTTTAATAGCAAAAAGCAATTTTGCGCATGAGAATTTAAGCAGACAGCTGCAAGATAGAACCATGGGGCGCTACTATCTGGCAGTTATAAATATGGCGCTAAAAGGGGATACGGTTGTAGAAAAACCGATTGCAAGAAATCCGAAAAACCGCCTTAAAATGGCAATTGTAGAGGGCGGAAGAGAGGCAAAAACAGCATTTGCAAAGATAGCGCAAAATGCCAAAAAAGAGGAGCTGATAGCTGCAAAGCTTTTTAGTGGCAGAACCCACCAGATTAGGGTTCATCTAGGCGCATTAAACAGATATATTTTAGGCGACAGCCTCTATGCGCCAAGAAGTGCAAAAATAAAGCACAGAATATTTTTACACGCTTATTTGCTATATTTTGTACATCCTAGAAGCGGCCAAAAGGTTGAGGTTATAGCACCTCTTTTTGAAGATATGAGAAAGTATATAGCAGAGAATTTTAACAGTGAAGGTTTGGAGTATGAAAAACTTACAAAGCAGAGTATTAAAGAGCGCTTTTAAAATTGCTGCATTAAGCGTAGCGGCAACTGTTGCAGCAAGTGCTTTTTTTACCGATTACTCTTTGCCAAAAGTAAGGGGTGTAAAGGTTGTAACCGATAGAAACAGTGTAGGCTTTGAGTGGAAAAGCGTTGCTTACGACCCAAGAGTTACAGGCATAAATATTTACAGGGCAGAAGCAAGAAAAGGCTTAAAACAGGTTTATGAAAAAATAGGAGCGGTCTCCAGCCGTTTTGCTACCCACTTTGTGGATACTAAAATTAAACCAAATACCAAATATTTTTACACCTTTACCACATCCAGCGGATTGACCGAATCACTATATGGAGATGTTGTGCCGGTAAAAACCAAACCGCCTTACAAAGCGGTAAAACTGGTAGAGGCTAAACTGGTTGCAAAAGGGACGGTAAAACTGCTTTGGGTTCCTCACTCTTCAACTATGGTGGTTAGATATATCATTCAGAGAAAAAAATCAACCGACAGAAGGTGGTTTTATTTAGATACTGTAAAAGGGCGGCTTATGCCTGAATTTATAGATACAACCGCACCAAGAGGCTTTAAATACGATTACCGTATATTTGCCGAAGATGCCAGTGAAATGGCTTCTTTGCCAAGCAATGTATTAAGTGTGGAGGTGAGATAATGCCGCATATTAAAGTAAAACCGTTTAACACAGAAATAATCGATGCAGCTGCCGGCGATTTTATACGCTTTAGGGCTATTGGGGAGAAAAAAGAGATTGTTTTAATTAAAACCCCAAAAAGCGAGCTTTTTTTGGATATAATAAAACGAGACGGGGAATATCTGGTTAAACCGAATAAAATCACCAAAGGCTCCGATACAGCGCTGCTTAAAGATGTGTTAAACCGTTTTGCAAAAGAGCTTAATCTGGAGGTTTTGCACGCTAACACCGCGCCAAAACCCAATAAGCCCAAAATTGCGGATGAGTTTTTTAAATCTATAGAAGATTTTTACAATTTTAAAACAGATTTTAAAAAGATAAAGCTAGAAGTCGGATTTGGAAGCGGAAGACATCTTCTATACCGGGCAAAAGAGGAGAGCGATACCCTTTTTATCGGTATAGAGATACATTCAGCATCTATCAATCAGCTTTTAAAACAGATAAATCTTCAGGGGATTAAAAATATCTGGGTGGCAAATTACGATGCCAGACTGCTGCTTGAAATGCTGCCGTCAAATATTTTAGATACAATATATGTTCACTTTCCTGTGCCGTGGGATAAAAAGCCGCACAGAAGGGTAATTAGCAAAGCTTTCATTAATGAGGCGTTAAGAGTACTTAAAAAAAGGGGAAAACTGGAGTTAAGAACCGATTCTCAAAACTATTTTGAATATTCGCTGGAACTTTTTAGCTCGTTAAAGCAGAGCAGCTTTAAAGTGGAAAAAAATATAGATATTCCAATTGTAAGCAAATACGAAGCCAGATGGCGAAAAATGGATAAAGATATTTACACTTTAACTTTGGACTCTTTAGAAGAGTCTAAAGTTAAAGAGTTAAATATCGACTTTACTCTTGAAAATTTAAATATAAACGCTAAAATTACACGCAAAAATATTGTTAAGGATGATTTTTTTGTCCATTTTGGAGCTAAATATGATATTGTCAACAGCAGAGGTTTTGTAGCAGAGTGTTCCTTTGGCGGATTTAACACGCCGGAGAAAAAGATGATAGTGGTAGATAAAAAGAGTTACTATCTGCCGACTCTGCCGGTTAAGAGCCTTGTAAACTATAAGGCGCATAAATTAATAAAAGAGGTATTGAAAAATGGCTAATGTAATTTCGGCGAACAGTTTAACTTTGGCTTACGATAAAGGCAAAACGGTTGTAATTAATGATGCTACTTTTACAATAGAGCAGGGGGAGTTTGTGTTTATTACAGGACCAAGCGGCAGCGGAAAATCCACCCTGCTTAAATCTATGTATGGGCAGATTAAGCCTTATAAAGGCAAATTGAGCGTAGGCGGCTTTGATATGAATAGAATCAAGCGCAACCAGCTGCTGCAGCTTCGCCGAAATATGGGGATAGTATTTCAAGATTATAAATTAATAAATGAGTGGACGGTAGAGAAAAATGTTGTGCTGCCACTAATTATTACCGGTTACAGCCTCGATGTCCAAAAGGTTCAGGCAGAAAAGCTGCTTGCGCATGTTAAACTTTCTGAACATGCACATAAATATCCGCTTGAGTTAAGCGGCGGGGAACAGCAAAGAGTCGGTGTCGCAAGAGCGCTTTCAAAAAATCCGTTTCTGATTTTGGCTGATGAGCCTACTGGAAACCTCGATGAGTTCTCTTCCGGCGTTGTATGGGATTTGCTCGAAAACGCCTGCGACCAGCTAAATGCCACAGTGGTAGTAGTTACCCATAAAATACCGACAATTTTTAATATACCGTATCGCCATTTTATTATAGAAAACGGAGGGGTTCATGAAGTCCATTAAAGAGCACTTAATGTTTATACTGCCGCTTATGGCAATGCTTATAGGTATTGAGTTCATACTTGTTTTTAACAGAATTACAAGTTCTTACGAAAATAAGCTTAAAAATGAGTATGCAATTTTGGTTGTCAGCAAAAAGACTTTAAAAACTCCGTTTGTCAGAAGCATTGATAATAGAATAGATACGGTGGAGCCGATGAACAGGGAAGAGATTGCAAGAGAGGTGACTGCTGGTATGCAAGATGCCGCAATTGCGGCAATTATGAAAGATTTGCCATATTTTTACCGTATCCATTTGACAAAATATTTCTCTTTAAAAGATTTAAAAGAGATAAGAGACAATCTTAAAAAAGTTAACGGTATTTTAAATGTGGAGATTTTCGGCAAAAATTACCACTCTAAACACAGTATGTTTGAGCTTGTAAAAATGCTTTTAAACATTTTTATTGTAATGCTTTTTGCAGTTAGTATTTTACTTGTAATAAAACAGATGCAGGTTTGGCAGCTTGCGCACAAAGAGCGTATGCAGATTATGGAAATATTTGGCGCGCCAATGATGTTAAGAAGCGGCATTTTGTTTAAAGTTGCTTTAACAGATGCATTTATTGCAACCATTTTAAATATGGGATTATTTATCTATTTTAAAAACAAGTGGGCAAAAACTAGCGATGTTGATTTTATAAAAAACAATCCGGATCTGCTTTTTAATATTTCCGATTTCTTTTTACTTTTTTTATTGGCAATAGTGATAGTTATTATTTCGGTATTTTATGTAGCATTTAAATCAAGAGAGGTTCCTGAAGGATGAAAAAAATCATCTTTTTTCTTTTAATCGCACTTGTAACTGTTGATGCGAAAAAATCGCCAAGTGAACTTTTTAAACAGATAAGCCAATCTAAAAGTTCACTTGAAGATACCAAGAAAGAGAGAGTTTTAACCAACAAACAGCTCCAAAAAATCGCAGCCAGAATTAAAAAAATAAGCAAAGAGATAGAGATTTACGATAAGAAGCTGCAAAAGCTGGACAGTTATTTAAAAAGCGAAGAGAAGAGATATCAGAAATCTGTTTCAGAAATAGAAGGGATAGACAAGTTTATAAAAGAGCTTGATAAAGATATAGAGGAGAAAAGAAAAGAGTTTGCTCAAATGGTATCAAAACAGCTAGGAGGTGTTATAGCGCAAAATAAAACAGATGAAAAAAATGAAAAGAGTATAGTTTTAAAAGAGGTTTATGAGAGATACAAAGATTATAACCAAAAAGAACTTTTAAAGCTTTCTAGAAATATAGAACAGAAAAATGCACTTAAAAAAAATCTGCTTGCGAGAAGAGATGCAATAGCAAAAAGCATAAAAGATGTGCAGGAACAAAAGAGGTTATATTTAAAAGAGAAAAAAAAGAAACAGCAGCTGTTAAATAAGCTGGCAGCAGAAGAGAAAGAGTATTCCAAAAAACTCAAAGAGATATTTAGAAGACAAACAGTTATAAGATTAACTTTGACTAAATTAAACTTGCTAAAAGAAGATGCGCTAAAAGCAGCAAGAGAGCGGGAAAGAACATTAAAAAGAAAAATTAAAGCTTTAAAACATAAAAAAGTCTCTACTGTTGCAGTTGTTAAAGATGTTAAACAGTATGGAACATCTTATACAAAAGTACCGACATATAAATATAGAGGGCCTAAAACTATTCCCCCTTTAAAAAGCCCAAAAATAATAAAACCTTACGGCACGTTTATTGACCAGATTTATAAAATTAAAACCCATAGTGACTCTGTGACATTAATTTCTAAAGTTGGAGACAGAAGGGTTTATAATGTTTTAAACGGAGAGGTTGCATATATTGGGCAAAACAGTATGCTTGGCAAACTTGTGGTAATTAAACACGATAACGGCTTGCATACAATTTATGCAGATTTGTCAAAATTTTCACCATTTCTTAAAGTTGGCTCCAGGGTTAAAAAAGGAAGCGTCATAGGCAAAGTTAAACGAAAACTTATTTTTGAAGCAACTAAAAACGGACAGTTTATTAATCCTGTAAGGTTGATTAACTTGTAATTGTTAAGGTTGAAGGGAGAAGGTTGAAGGTTGAAGGGGAGGGGAGTGAAAATAATATTTCTTCACCCTTCTCCCTTCTCCCTTCTTCCTTCAACCTTATTTAATATGCCATCATTTAGCTTTATTACAAACTCTTTGGGTATAATTTCGAAGATATTACTCTTGAAAGGTGGTTATGGCTAAAAGGGTTTTAGTTAAGTTTTCTGGCGAAGCGTTAGCAGGGAGTGAAGGTTACGGAATTGATACTTCAATTTTGAAATTCATTGCCGAAGAGATTAAAGAGCTTGTAGATAACGGTGTAGAGGTTGCAGTTGTTGTAGGCGGCGGAAATATTATCCGAGGTGTAAATGCGGCAAAAGACGGCATTATAAGAAGAACTAGCGGTGATTATATGGGAATGCTGGCAACTGTAATTAACGGTATTGCAATTCAGGAAGCTTTAGAGAACCTGGGGCTTGAAGCAAGGCTTCAAACCGCTATTGAGATGCATGAAATCGGTGAAAGTTTTATTATCAGAAGAGCTATCCGCCATTTGGAAAAAGGAAGGGTTGTAATTTTTGCAGCGGGAACCGGAAACCCATATTTTACAACCGATACCGCAGCCACTTTAAGAGCAAGCGAAATAGAGGCGGACTTTTTGATTAAAGCTACAAAAGTTGACGGGGTTTACGATAAAGACCCTGCAAAATTTGAAGATGCTTCAAAACTTGACGAAGTGAGTTACGAGCGTGCATTGACAGACCAGATAAGGGTGATGGATGATACCGCAATCGCCCTTGCAAAAGAGAATAAACTGCCGATAATTGTCTGCAATATGTTTAAAAAAGGTAATCTTTTGGCAATTGTTAACGGTGATACAAGTTTATGTTCTGTAGTAAAATAAACCCAAAATTTGCATTAGCCAACACATCTAAAGCACCTTCTAATACAAAATTTGGGATAAAGGAGTAAAAATGAGACTTGAAAAAATTGCGGCAAAAGCGTTGGAAAAATATAATTTTGACAGATATTTAATGTCCAAAGCGGTGGGCAAAAGGGCAAAAGAGCTTACAAACGGAGCAAAGCCTTTAATTAAAGATATGAGTTTAAAAGAGCACAAAGCTACCGATATTGCATTGGCAGAAATTGCCGAGGGTAAAATAGAAATTAATTTAGAGAGTTAATATTTGAATGATTTTATCGATTTAATTCAGCGGATACAGACAATTGATGATGCCATAAAAGTTTTTGGCCATGTTTATGAAATCGATGAAGATATAGATGCGGCGATAAAATTTGCTATTGTTGCACACGACGGACAGTTTAGAAAAAGCGGCGAGCCTTATGTAATACACCCTATTCTTGTTGCATCAATTGTAGCATCTATTGCCGAAGATAAAACAATGGTAATTGCCGCTTTGCTTCATGATGTTGTTGAAGATACCGATTATGAAATAGAAGATATAGAGCGCATATTTGGAGCAGATGTCGCCCATCTGGTAGAGGGTCTTACAAAAATTGTAGAGATTAGGGAAGATGAGTTAATTAAATCCGGTACAAATGAAAAGCTTTTAAAATCGGCGCTTTCATTTAGGAAAATTTTAATAGCTTCCATTAAAGATTTGCGGGTTTTAGTTGTTAAATTGTGCGACAGGCTGCATAATATGCTTACTTTAGATGCGCTTCCGCCCGACAAACAGAAAAGAATTTCAGAAGAGACACTTGTTGTTTATGCGCCAATTGCCCATAAACTGGGTATCTCCAAATTGAAAAACTATCTGGAAGATTTAAGCTTTAAATATATATATCCGGATGAGTATGCGCAGATAGATGACTATTTAACCGTGCATAAGCAAAACTTAAATTTGCGCTTGAACCATTTTATCGATAAAGCTAAAAATATTTTAAACCAGAACGGTTTTCACAGGGATGAGTTTGAGGTTATTGGCAGGGTTAAACACAGATACTCTATTTTTTTAAAAATCCAAAGAAAAGGAATCAGCATCGAAGAGGTGCTTGATTTGCTTGCAATTAGGATAATTGTAAAAGAGCCGCTGGATTGTTATAAAGTTTTAGGTGTGCTGCATTTAAATTACACCCCGATTATTTCGCGTTTTAAAGATTATGTTGCGCTTCCAAAAGAGAATGGCTATCAGACAATTCACACCACGCTCTTTTTTGATGATGATATTGTCGAAGCGCAAATACGGACAGAACAGATGCATCGATTAGCAGAGTATGGGATTGCCGCCCACTGGAAATATAAAGCCGGAGCTAACAATATAAATTTGGATTGGATTAATAATTTAACATACCAGAGCGATTCGATAGATAAATTTATAGAGACAACAAAATCTGACCTTTATACCGAAGATGTGATAGTATTTTCGCCTAAAGGGGACAGCTTTACACTTCCGCGCGGCTCAGTGGTTTTGGATTTTGCTTATGCGGTGCACTCTGAAATCGGCGACTTGGCGACGGCTGCACTTGTTAATAATGAGTTTACTTCGCTTTTAAGAATTTTAAAAAACGGCGATGTTGTGCACATAATTACACAGGACAGGCCGCGTCCGCACTGCTCCTGGCTTGAAACTGTTAAAACTTCGCGTGCAAAAGAGGGTATTAAAAATGTCTGTAAACAGCGCCTTAAAGAGGTAAACAGAAAAGTTGCATACAAAATAGTAGCGACAATTTTTAAAACAAGTTCAAAAGAGATTGAATCAATTTTAAAAGAGTTAAAACTAGATACCCATATAGATAAAATCACAAACAACCTTGACCGCCTCAAAGTGGTAATTTCCAAAGTGGCGAAATATAAAAAGTTAAAAGAGGTTCGTTTTTGGGAGATTTTAAAAAGAGGTTACAAAAAACCTTATCTTAAAGCGATGAACTATTTTGCGCTTTTTACAAACAAGCATATTGAAGGCATAGAGTTTGACTACTGCTGCCACCCTAAACTGGGTGATGAAATTGTGGCAATTTACAGCAGGGGCAATGCGGTAATACACCATAAAATGTGTTCAAATGCTTACGAATTGATAAATGATGAAAAGACTCAAATGCTTTTTGTCAAATGGAGAACTAAACAGAGTTCAAAATACAGGCTCATAATTGCACTCCAAAATAAAAAAGGTGCACTTTTAGAGCTCTTAAAAGAGTTAGATAAATTAGATTTAAATATTACTAATATAGAATTAGGTATCAAAAGCAGCGACACAGCCGAATATTGTAAAATTGAAGTTGAGACAGCTGCTCAAAAAGGCAATACAATTAAAGATATTATCTCCAGAAAGTTTAAACTGATAGATTTTGTATCTTTAAAAGATGCCTACAAAAGCGTTTAAGGAGAATTAGTGAGTGTAAACGAAGCTCTAAACGAGATTAAAAGAGGAACAGCAGAAATTATCGATTTTGAGAGAATAGAAAAGCTGGTAAAAGAGTATTTTGAAAGCGGGAAAGAGTATTATGTAAAGTTTGGGATGGATCCAACTGCTCCGGATATCCACTTGGGGCACACCGTTGTGCTGCAAAAACTGGCGGTTTTTCAAAAATACGGAGCGCATATCCAGCTTTTAATCGGGGATTTTACTGCAACAATCGGGGATCCTACAGGCAGAAGCGAAACCAGAAAAGTGCTTCAGATGGATCAAATTATTGAAAATGCAAAAACATACACCCAGCAGGCGTTTAAAATTTTAGATCCGCAAAAAACAACAATTGTTTACAATTCAAAATGGCTGGAAAAGCTTGGCACAAGCGGGCTTATCGGACTTGCAATGCAGTATAATGTTGCAAGAATGCTAGAGCGTGACGATTTTGAAAAGCGCTACAAAAGCGGCAAAAGCATATCTATTAGCGAATTTTTATATCCGCTGCTTCAAGGTTACGACAGTGTGGAGTTAAAAAGCGATATCGAACTTGGAGGGACCGACCAGAAATTTAACCTGTTAATGGGCAGACATTTGCAAAGAGCTTACGGTGTCGGTAAAGAGCAGGCGGTTTTAATGATGCCGATTTTAGAAGGTTTGGACGGTGTTCAGAAAATGAGTAAATCTCTTGGCAACTATATCGGAATTTCCGAAGAACCCAAAGAGATTTATGCAAAGCTTATGTCAATTTCAGATGAGCTTATGTGGCGCTATTATGAACTATTAAGCGCTAAAAGTTTAGAAGAGATAGAGGCTTTAAAAAGCGGCGTAAAAGAGGGTTCTTTGCACCCCAAAAAAGTAAAAGAGGATTTAGCGCTTGAAATTGCGGCAAGATTTAGCGACAATGAGAGTGCACTGAAAGCAAAAGAGGCTTTTGATGCGCAATTTAAGAAAAAAGAGATTCCAGATGATATTCCGGAATTTGAGCTTGAAGAGGGCATCTGGATTTGCAAAGCGCTGCAAGAGTGCGGCTTGGAACCTTCTACTTCGCAGGCTAAAAGAGATATAAAACAGGGCGCTGTAAGAATCGATAAAGAGAAAATTTTTGACGAGCAGTTAAAATTAAGTAAAGGTGAGTATATTTTACAGGTAGGTAAAAGAAAATTTGCCAAAGCAAAGGTTAAGTAATGGAATTTAAACCCCTAAAAATAGGAAAGTATGTAATAGAAAAACCTATTATCCAAGGCGGAATGGGTGTAGGCATATCATGGGATAAGCTTGCCGGAAATGTGAGCAAAGAGGGGGGACTTGGCGTTATCAGCGCTGTAGGAACCGGAATTTATGAAAACAGAAAATATGCAAAAAAGGTGCTTGGCGAAGGGCGCCCTTACGAGGCAGAAAATTTCTATTCAAGAGATGCTCTTTTTAAAATTTTTGAAAATGCAAGAAAAATTTGCGGAGATAAGCCTCTTGGGGTAAATATTTTATACGCCATAACCGATTACGACAGGGTTGTGCGCGATGCTTGCGAAGCGGGAGCTGATATTATAATTACAGGTGCGGGGCTGCCGCTAACCATGCCGGATGCTGCCAAAGATTTTCCGGATGTCGCTCTTGTGCCGATTGTCTCTACTGCAAAAGCGTTAAGAATTCTTTGCAGAAGATGGGAGAAAACACATGGCAAGCTGCCTGATGCAGTAGTGGTAGAGGGACCTTTAAGCGGCGGGCATCAGGGGTTTAAGTATGAAGATTGCCTAAAAGAGGAAAACCAGTTAGAAGCCATTCTTCCGCCGATTGTAGAAGAGGCGAAAAAATGGGGTGATATTCCTGTAATTGCAGCAGGAGGCATTTGGGATAAAAAAGATATAGAAAGAATGCTTGAACTGGGTGCAAGCGGCGTGCAGATGGGGACTAGATTTATAGGAACTTATGAGTGCGACGCAAGCGATGAGTTTAAACAGGTTCTGCTAAATGCAAAAAAAGAGGATATAGAACTGTTTAAATCTCCTGTTGGATACCCTGCGCGCGGGGTTAAAACAAATCTGCACAAACTAATTCAAGAAGGCAAAGCGCCTAAAATAAAGTGCATCTCAAATTGCGTGCTGCCTTGCAACCGAGGAGAAGAGGCAAAAATTGTGGGTTACTGCATTGCAGACAGTTTAAGCGATGCGTATGACGGCAAATTAGATACAGGCCTTTTCTTTACCGGTTCAAACGGATATAGATTGAATGAAATTATTTCAGTAAAAGAGTTAATGGATAAGTTGATAAATGGTGAGTAGAATTCTTTTTTTAACACTTTTTATTTTTACTTTTACGCTTAATGGAAGCAATATTTTAAAATCTATTAAAGTAGAAAACAGCATTTTAAAGCTGACCTTTAACCAGCCTGTTAAAAAGAGTGATTTTAAAGCTTCCGCTATAAAGGGTAAAAATCTTACCAGATACTTTTTTGATTTTAAAAATTGCCTTTTAAACAGAAAGGCAAACCGGAAAATTGAACTTGATGGTGCGGTTAAATCGGTTAGGATTGCACAGAATAAAAGCAGTGTTGTCCGTGTTGTAATAGACAGTTTAAAGCCTTACCCCATAAGATATTACCAAAAAGACAAACCGGTATTTAATATTGTATTGCCAAAATCCACGGTAGAAAAAAAAATAGATAAAATCAAAAAAGGCAAAGTTAAAAAGAGTATTGTATCTGCAAAAAATCTGTTTAATTTTGTAAAAGATGATATACAGATAAAAAAAGCCAAAATTATATCCAGCAGATATTCGGCAAATTTAAAAAACAGTTATACAATTATGATAGACCCGGGCCATGGCGGGCATGATCCTGGAACAACCTGGGGACGCTATAAAGAGAAAGTTTTGGTTTTGCAACTGGCAAAAAGGTTAAGACGCCATCTTAAAGCGCTTGGATTTAAAGTTAAAATGACCCGATACAGCGATAAATTCATAAGATTAAGAAACAGAATTAGAATAGCAAACAGAGCTCATGCGGATCTGTTTATATCGATACATGCTAATTCCATATCTGATAAAAACCGCATGAACAAAGCCCGTGGAATAGAGACTTATTTTTTACAGACAACCAGAAATGCCAGGGCTAAAAGAATTGCTGCTATAGAGAACCGCGAAATACTTAAAGGAAAAGACAGTGCAACTAAAAAAGTGCTGCTTAATGCAATATTTACAGGCCCTAAAATTGCACTTTCAAACAGGCTGGCAATAGATGTTCAAAAAGGGATGTTAAGCAACTTAAAAAGCCACTATCGCGGGGTAAAAGACGGCGGAGTGCGCGGGGCTCCTTTTTATGTGCTTGTAGGTGCAGAAATGCCGGCAATTTTAATAGAGACCGGCTACCTCTCAAACCCAATAGAGCGCAAGCGCCTATTTTCTGCTAAATACCAGGAACTGCAAGCTAAAGGAATAGCATGGGGGGTTGTTAATTATTTAAAAAATAGAGAAAAAGAGCTGGAGTAGTATTTAAAATCAAAAATTTAACCCAAATTTTGCAAAGTTTTAGAGATGATACGGATTTTTATATTTTTGCCTAAAAATGCAGTTAATTTTAAATAGTGATGAAAAAAATTTACTATCTTACAGTTATTAGTTAAATAAAGAGATACCGTTTTATAATAATCGATAGGGAGAATAAACTCCCTATTACTAACTATTTCAATTTAGAGATATAATCAGCCAAAGCTTTAATATCTTCATCGCTTAAGCCGCTAACTTGTCCTTTCATTAATGTTCCCATTCCGGCAACATTTCTTGTTCCAGCTTTATACTCTGTAATTTTTTTAACTAAATCTTCTGCACTTTGACCTGCAATAACTTCAGATTTGCCCATAGCTTTTGTTTTACCGTCAACACCATGGCATCCGGCACATTTTTTATATAAAGATGCACCTTTATCGCTGCCTCCTGCTGCTGCTTCCTTAGCTTTTTCAGCTGCACCAGCTGCTGCTTCTTTTGCTTTTTCGGCAGTCTCTTTAACAGCTTCTGTAGCTTTGCCTGCTGCCTCTTTAGCTTTTTCAGCTGCGCCAGCTGCAGCCTCTTTTGTTGCTTCTGCAGCTTTATTTACTGTTTCTTTAGCTGCCTCTACAGTTTTAGCTGCAGCCTCTTTTGTTGCTTCTACTGCGCTTTTAGCAGTTTCTGTAGCAGTTTGAGCAGTTTTTGCTGCTTCTTCTTTTTTATCATTTCCGCAACCGCTAAAAGTTAATAGCGCTACTGTTGCAAAAGATAGTACAACAATTTTTCTCATAAAGTCTCCTTTGAATTTTTACAATAGTAATTATAGCATAAAAATAGAATTAATGTAAAAAAAATTAAATTTAGAATATTTATATTTTTTTAGGAGTAACAAATTTTCTATTATTTAATAAATTATCCCAAAATTTGGGCTCTTTCCATTCAGTTTTAATTTGATTTGAGAATATAATCTCTTTTAACTCAATTAACCCCATATTTGGATTGTAGGCATCTTTTCTGAAACATTGGGCGTAGCCTGTTTCGGTTTCGTGGACTATTATGCTGTGCAGTTTTACATCTCTTTCACTGTTTTGCATAACTGTTAAATTTAAAATTTTATCGATAATTACAAAGAAAACTCTGCTAAACTGTTCTGCAGAGGGGCTAACAGGCAGTTCTATCCATCTTTTTGAGTGTTTTTTCATATCTTCAATATACTCTTTGCTGTCACCGCTCCAGAGTGTAATTGCGTGGTCAAATGAATCTATTACCTCTTTTATGTAAAGTTTCATTAAACCAAAATCGTAAACCATCTGCCCGTGGTCTAAATAGTCAGATTCCAGCAAAACTTCTACTTTATAAGAGTGCCCGTGGATATTTTGGCTGCATCTTAAAGTGGAGCAATTCCTAACTATATGCGCATTTTCAAATTTAAAAAGTTTCCGTATAATCATTATCTATAAATTCCTTTTGCTTCATCCTCTTTTATAACCCTCTCCATCTCTTTGCGCACATTTTCATACCAATCTTTGGGTGCATCTGCAACATCAAATGCATCTAAATAGTGTATATAAATTGTTCCACTGTGGCCGGTTTTATTGTGTTCATTCAGGGCATATTTGCTGCCTGTAATTACTATCGGCTGAACTCTCATTTTTAATTTGCTTGCAACTAGCTTTGCCCCCGGTTTAAACGGCAAAAGCTCCTGTGTAGAGCTTCTGGTGCCTTCTGGAAATATTGCAACCGCTCTTTTTTTTATCTCTATAGACTCTTTTGCATCTTTCAAAAGTTTTATAAGCCCTGCTTTATTCTCTCTATCAACCGAAATCATATCCCCGTTTTTTAGCAGATATCCAAACCAGGGTGTCTCAAACAGCTCTTTTTTGGCAACCCATCTAAAATGTGTATTCTCTATCGCTTCAAGAGCGATAATATCCATAATTCCTTGGTGGTTCATTAAAAAAAGGTTTGCTTTTTCATCCCTTTTGCCGAAAGTTTTTAACTTAACCCCCATTAAAAAAAGAATTACGCGGTTAAGTTTATGCATAATGACACCTTTATATTTAGGGAAAAGTGTTACCAAAGGTATCATTAAAACTGCAACAATTGTAGAGATTACAAAAGCGCCCCAGTAAAACCTAATTTTTGCAAGTATCTTCATCTTTTATCCATCCGCTTATTGAATTTTTATACTCTATTTTATAAAAATTTTTATATTTGTGCAGCACTTTTGTGTGCAGCTCTTCATCTATTTTTAAACTTATATTGCTGTTATTTGTCGGCAAAATATATAAAGATGCCCCCTCTTGAACGCAAATACTTTTTTTAGGCAGGAAAACATATATTAAAAATCCTGTGCTTATAGTAAAAGTAAAAAGATAGATAAAATCTTTGCTTAAAATAAATGCGATTAAAACAATAACTGTAAAGCTAATAAGCGCATACTTTTTAATTTTATCAAAATCCAGGTCTTTTGGCTTTAATTGAGAATTATCCAAAGAACCACTCTGGTTTTTTAGTGAAATTTTTTTGTTTAATAGCCTGTTTTTAATTGTGTTGTAATAAGAAAAAACTACGCTTTCTTGATTGCTCGGGATAATAAAATAGTAATTTGCCGTTGTTAAAGCCCCGTCTCTTTTTAAATTCTCTATACCGTCATCTATAACTTTTGGAATATGCATATCCTCTAAATTGGCTTCGGTGGCTTCTAGTGTAAAAGTAACCAGATTGTGGTTGATATCGTAAGCATCAACCTTTACTCTGTTTACCCTTAAATTGGATGCTAAAACTTTGCAAAAATTTTTATCCTTTTTTTGCAACTCTTTAACAGGGATTTTTGCTTCCATCAATGTAAAAGAGTGGTCTAAATTCCAAATATTTAAAGAGGGGATATAAATCTCTTTGCTCCCTTCTGGCGCTTTAAAATAAAAAGTAAAAAAAGCCTCTTCTTTATTTAATGTTTTTACCGGTTTGCTTTCGATTGGCTGAAGTAGCGACATTCTGTCAAATTCAAAATGGGGAGGATCGTTTAAATTGTAATGTTTTACTAAAATTGTAACCGGAAAAACCTGGTTTTTATATACAAATTTTGGGATATAACTATAACTGTATGGTGCATCTGCCCAAAGAGAGGTTTGGGCTGCAAAAAAGATAAAAAGTTTTAAAAGAAGGCTTAATCTTTTTATCAAGAGACAAACCCTCTTAACATTTTTACACCGTCAACAGAGCCTAAAACCGCCTCTATTGCACGCTCAGGGTGCGGCATTAAACCAAATACATTTTTCTCTTTGTTGCAAACGCCGGCAATCTGCTCTACAGAGCCGTTTAAAACCATAGGATTGCCCTCTTCATCGCAGTATCTAACAAGTATCTGATTGTTTTTTTTAAGCTCTTCAAGCCCTTTATCATCGATATAGTAGTTGCCGTCAGCATGCGCTACCGGAACTTTTAACACTTCGCCTACTTTGCAGTTTTGCAAAAATTTATTGTCGTTATTTACAACTTTAATATGCTGCATTTTAGAGATAAAGTGCAAATTGTTATTTCTTTTAAGAGCGCCCGGCAGCAATCCTGCTTCGGTTAAAATTTGAAAACCGTTGCAGATACCCAAAACATATCCGCCCTCTTTTGCATACGCTTCTACCGCTTTCATAATCGGAGCAAATCTCGCAATAGAGCCTGAGCGCAAGTAATCTCCGTAGCTGAATCCTCCCGGTACCACTACCAAATCGCACTCTGGCAGCTTCTCCTCTTTGTGCCATACAATTTGAACATCAAACCCCTCTCTTTTTAGGGCATATTCTGTGTCAAATTCGCAATTTGTTCCAGGAAACCGTAATACTGCCGCTTTTTTCATTCTTTTATCTCTATATCGTAATCTTCAATAACTGTGTTTGCTAAAAGGGTTTCACTCATCTGCTCCACCTCTTTTAGCGCCTCTTCTTTATCTTTTGCCTCTAAATCAAGCACAATCTGTTTGCCTATTCTTACCTCTTTTACATTTTTAAACCCTAAACTCTCTAAAGCGTGGCGTGTTGCTTTACCTTGCGGGTCTAAAACCCCCTCTTTAAGATAAACATTTACTACTGCTTTCATCACTGGCCTTTATTTTGAATTCTTTTTAAAACCTCTTCGTAAGCCTCTATTAGGCCGCCCAATCCTTGGCGGAAGCGGTCTTTATCCATCTTTTCGTTTGTATCTTTGTCCCAAAGCCTAAAATTATCGGGGCTTAATTCATCTATTAAAATGATATTGTCATTGCTGTCGCGCCCGAATTCAAGTTTAAAATCCACAAGCTTTAAGCCCGCTTGCGCATAAAATTCGCTTAAGAAACGGTTGATTTTTCTAGCCATATATCGGATGTAGTCAAGTTCTGCCTGCTCTTTAACTAAACCTAAAATAAGGCAGTGCTGGTCGTTTAATTTCGGGTCGCCCAATTCATCATTTTTGTAATCAAACTCAACCAGGGTAAACGGCAAAACTTTGCCGTCTTCTATGCCAAGGTTGCGGCTTAAGCTTCCTGTTGCAATATTGCGCACAATCACTTCGATTTTAATAACCTCTGCCGCTTTGTGCAGCATGTGGTTGCTGTCTAACATTTTAACAAAATGGGTAGGCACCCCTTTGCTCTCTAAATACTCAAACAAAATTGTAGAAATTTTATTATTCAGCGCCCCTTTGCCCGCTTGCTCGTCTTTTTTTTCGCCGTTAAATGCGGTAAGCGAATCTTTAAATTCCGAAATTAAAAGGTTTGGGTCATCTGTTTTCCAGATTTTTTTTGCTTTGCCTTCGTATAAAAGCTCTCTCTTTTCCACTTGAAAAATCTCCCTTCAATTTTAAAAAGCGGCAAAGCCGCACTAATGGCTTAAAGCTTTTGGCTTTTGGCTTACTTATTGCCTTTTTGCAAAATTAATACTTTTAAAATATCGTAAGCCTCTTTTAATTGTGCATCTTTATATAAATCATCTTCACTGATAATTTTTTTCTTTTTTGCTTTTGCTTTTTCATCCGCTTTTGTGCTGTTGCTGTCTTTAGTCTCTTTGGCTTCTTTTTCTTTTTTCTTTTTAGCTTCCAGTTTTTCAAGTTCTGTTTTAAGATGCTGTTTTAACTCATTCTCTTTAATCATAAATGAGTCTTCTTTCTTATTCACTTTACCTGGGTAAACAATTACATCAGGCGTTACGCCTTTATTTTGAATTGTTCTTCCGCTTGGCAGGTAGTATCTTGCAACAGTCAGTTTTATCCCCTCTTTGTTGCCAATTGGCACTACAATTTGCACACTTCCTTTTCCGAAAGTTTTTTCGCCTATAATTGCGGCTCTGTGGTGGTCTTGCAGCGCGCCGCTAACAATTTCGCTCGCGCTTGCGCTTCCGCCGTTAACCAAAACAGTAATTGGTATATCTTTGTAAGTTCCCTCTTTGTGGGCTCTGTAAATTACATTCTCCTCTTTTACGCGCCCTTTTTGGCTGACTAAAATACCTTTTTCAATAAACATATCCAGCAAGCCTGTTGCCTGGCTTAAAAGCCCGCCCGGGTTGTTTCTTAAATCGAAAATTATACCCTTGGCATCTTTGTGCGCCTCTAAAGCTTTTTGAACATCTTTTACAACTTTAGAATCGAATGAAGTTATCTTAATATAAAGCGCATACTCTTTTTTCTCTTTATCCAGATAAACTATTTTAGGTTTGACAGATTGAATTTTAATAATATCCCTGATAATATGCACAACTATCGGCTTGTTTTCGCCTTTTCTCACAAGTGTTAAAGTGATTTTGGTTTTTGGCTTGCCGCGCATAAGGTTGACCGCTTCGTCAATGCTCATACCAAGTGTAGATTTATCGTTAATTTTTAAAATAATATCACCAGCTTTCACACCTGCTCTGTATGCTGGAGTGTCATCAATAGGCGCAATTACAGTCAGCGCGCCTTTTTTCATTCCCACAACAATACCCAGGCCTCCAAATTCGCCTTTTGTCTGTATGTTTAAATCTTTAAACGCTTTAGCATCCATATATGCCGAGTGGGCATCCAGGTTTGCAAGAAGACCTTTTAGAGCTTTGTTGATAAGAGTGGTTGTATTTACCTCGTCAACATACTGGCTCTCTATTAAATTTAAAACCCTTGTGAATTTTAAATAAGCATCAAGCTTACTGTTATCTTTTGACTCTTTTGCATTTAAGCTTATCGGATTTGCTAAATAAAGAAACGCCGAAGCAGCCAGGAAAGAAGAGATTATCAATTTTTTGTTGCGTTTGAACATTTTTACCGTTTCCTTAAGAGTAAATTAATACCGTAAAATTTAGAGCCTATTTTATTGAAATAACACTTAAAAAGTCATTATTTTATAAAAAGCTTAAAGCTCAAAGCCAAAAGCAAAAAGCTAAAAAGAAATGAAATCGATAGTGCGCAAAAAGTTAAAATTTCTGTAAAATTACCCATTTCAGTCATTCTTCGCTACATTTAGAATGACGATTAAGGCAAATATTTTGGACTTTTTGCGCAGTCTCAAGCGGGAATCCATATATTTTTGTGTATGGGAATATTGGTATACTTGTTACTGGTGTATTGATGAGGAATATAGAAATTTTTTTCCAATATACCAATTAACTAGTCAACCAGTCAACCAATTCCTAGGATTCCAGCTTGAGACTGCGCAAAAACTTGGTATTTCTTGGAGGTGAGACTTTAGTCTCACAAAAATATTACCAATAAATGGTAATAACAAGATGAGGCTAAAGCCTCATTTCCGTTGTTTTCTAAGTCTTTGCGCACTCTCGCTTTCGCGGGAATGACGAGGTGGTTAGCTTTTAGCTTTAGGCTTTGCGCTTTAAGCTTTTTCAAAATTTGCAACTTAAATTGCATTAAAAACCCTAAAATTATGGTAAAGTTACGGTAGATTTTTGAGAAACAGGAGTAAGAAATGAGTAATATTTTAGAAAAATTAACACACCAAATGACCCAGACAATCGAATCGGGGCTCTCTTTGGCGCTGCATAA
>JALVXO010000276.1 GCA_027022775.1 Campylobacteraceae bacterium | reverse complement strand
GCATTTGCAGTATTGCAATATCTATATCGCTGTTTTCTGTCTCGGTTCCTTTTGCTACACTGCCAAATAGTGCAAACTTTTCAATACCATACTGTTCTTTTAATATTGGCTTAAGTTCTTTTAATTTTTTTATTATGGCACTGTTCATTCTGTTTTTACCTTCTTGTCTAAATATTGCATATTATACTCTATTTTGCACCAATTTGCAAAAATGATATTATTTTTTGTAGTTTTTTAAGTTGATCCTGCTAAAGGAGCAGTTTCTCTGCCACATACCCAATCTCTTCATCTGTTAAATAAGGGTTCATCGGCAGGCTCATAATCTCTTTGCTTACCTTTTCTGCTACAGGGAAATCGCCCTCTTTATAGCCTAAATATGCAAAACACTCTTGTAGATGCAGCGGCATTGGGTAGTGGACTGCTGTTGGAATGCCTGCTTCTTTTAGTTTGGCTTGCACCTTCTCCCTTCTGCCTTCGCCCTTCACCCTTATTGAATATTGTGCCCAGGCTGAGGTTCTGTTATTTAAGGTAGAAGGTAGAAGGATGAAGGTAGAAGGATCAAGTTCTAACCATTCACTCCCCTTCTCCCTTCTCCCTTCTGCCTTCAACCTTTCTGTATATTTTCTTGCAACTTCTTGTCTTTTAGCCAAATCCTCTTTGTAGTGTTTCAGTTTTACATTCACTACGGCACACTGCAGGGTATCCATTCTTGCCCCCAAGCCTATATATTTATGGTGGTAGCGTCTGTTTTGTCCGTGGACTCTTAGCATTCTCATTTTCTCTGCCAACTCATCACTATTTGTTAATACCGCGCCGCCGTCTCCAAAACACCCTAAAGGTTTTGCAGGGAAAAAGCTTGTTGTGTAAATATCGGCATAGTGAACTTCTGCTTTACCTTTGTATGTTGCACCAAAAGATTGGGCACCGTCGATAATTATTTTTATTGAGGTTGAAGGTTGAAGGTTGAAGGTTGAAGAATTGTTATCCCCTTCTCCCTTCTCCCCTCTACCTTCAACCTTCTCAATTACCGCTCGAATTTCATCCAAATTAGCAGGTTGTCCATAAAGGCTTACAGCAATTATGGCTTTTGTTTTAGGGGTAATTTTCTCTTCTATCTTACTTGCATCGATATTGTAAGTTGTCTCATCAATATCTACAAATACAGGTTTTGCGCCAAGGAGGGCTATGGTTTCTGCTGTGGCTATAAAGGTAAACGGAGTTGTAATTACTTCATCGCCGGGTTTAATATCCAGTGCCATCATTGCTAAAAGAAGGGCATCGGTTCCGCTAGAGCAGGTTACGGCATTTTTAGCACCTGTAAAGCGGCATAAATTCTCTTCTAACTCTTTTACAGCACTGCCCATTATGTAAGCGGCACTGTTTAACACTTTATCCATCTCTTCTTCGAGCTCATCCTGGTATAGAAAATACTGTTTTTTAAGGTTGGCAAAGTCGATTTTTATCTCTTCTTTTAAATCTTCTAAAATATAATCAACCGGTGAAATTGCCAATTGTGATTTTTCTAAAAACAGTTTATCGTTTGTAAGAACTTTGCCATTTACTGACTTTGCAGAAAGTTCAACTATATAATCTTCTATATCCTCTTTTGCAAAACTGCTTTCTAAATCTGCATAGGAAGGGGTTTTTACAACCTTTAACTTTTTTTCAATATCTAAATATTTATCTAAGTGTTCTTTGTAATTTCTTTGCAAAACATACCTGATATTGTGCAAAGAGGAAGAAGAGATACAAGCTTTGCCTTTATTAATGCAATCCTCTAAAACAATTGAGCAAACTTTGCTGTTTTCGCTTCTGCCGGTTATCGCATCTAGTAGAAAATTTATATCAAATATATACAATTTTAACCTTTCAAACCGTTTTTAACAATAAATTTGTTTAATAATTTATCATCTATTTCAAGCTTAATATCTCTTTCTCTTTTCTCTTCGTAATTTTGTGTAACTGCCGCTGCAATTTCCTCTTTATGCTTTTTGTGCTCATCATTACTGTTTAACAGTTTAATTTCAACCTCTACTACATCACCTTTAATACCGCTTAAAGCATTTGTAAACGGAATAAAGAAGCCGTCTTTTTGCTTTATCATTTTTGCTATCATTAAAGCTCCTTTAGGTTTTGATCTATTATAGCATATTTTTTGCCGTCACTATCTATTGCAATTCCATCTTCACCAAACTCCAGCGTATTGCCGCTTATTCCAACCCAGCCTATTTGCCTTGCCGGCACACCAACCATCAGGGCAAAAGGTTTTACATCTTTTGTTACAACCGCTCCGCTGCCAATTAAGGCATACTCTCCAATTGTCACACCGCACACAATTGTTGCATTTGCCCCAATTGAGCACCCTTTTTTAAGAAGCGTCTTTTTAAACTCATCTTTTCTTTGAATAAAGGCTCTAGGATTAATTACATTTGTAAATACGCAAGAGGGTCCTAAAAATACATCATCTTCAATTTCAACACCTTCATAGATAGAGACATTATTTTGAACTTTCACCCCATTGCCTACTTTAACTTTAGGCCCCACAACACAATTTTGTCCAAAAGAGCAGTTTTTTCCTATTTTAGTATGAGGCAATACATGGCAAAAATGCCAAATTTTTGTGCCTTCTCCAATTTGGACATTATCGTCTATATAGGAAGAAGGATGAAGGTAGAAGGGTGAAGGGGAGTTTTTTTCTTCTCTCTTCTCCTTTTCCTCTTCAATCTTCAACCTTCTCCCTTCTCCCTTAAAATCCATTTCTTCCTCCTTTTTTAGTTATTAAACTATTTAACATTTTTTCTATTTCTATTGATAAATTTATAAGGTTTTCGATGCTATTTGTATAACCCAATTCAAATGCAAGTTCTAATTGTGTTTGTAACTCATAAATTGAACCCAATGCAATCTGCAAAAATCTTATAAACTCTTTATCACTATTTCTTCCTCTACCTTCAGCAATATTGCTAGGAATAGAGATAACACTTCTTCTCATTTGAGAAGTTAATCCATAAATTTCCTCTTTAGGGATAAAAGATAAACTTCCTTACATAGTAGCATTCCCTTTTGCCAAACAATCAAATCCCTATAACTATTCCTTCTCCCTTCTACCTTCACCCTTCTACCTTCTTACAAAACGGATGCCACTCTCCTTTAAGCCCAACTGGTTCAAGATTTCTAATGGTTGAGACAATCTCTATTGATTTTCTTGCCTCATCAAGTCCAAAGCCGTTGCCTTTTAGGATTTCTTCATAACTTCTTGTATGAAGCTCTGTAAATCCGCCGCTAAATTCTATCTCTTGGCTGTCTATTGTGATGCTTCTGTATGTTCTTTGCCCTGTTGCTTTTATCTCTTGGGGGATATAATCGTAATTTACACTTAAAAACCATCTTACCCTTGCGTGCTCTAACTCTAAATATCCTGCTGCAGCATCTTTAGTTTTTATATGAACAATATTTTGTTTTACACCTCCAAATATCCATGAGAGCATATCGTAAAAATGAACGCCAATATTTGTAGCAAGCCCTCCGCTTTTTTTCTCATTGCCTTTCCAGCTTACAAAATACCATTTGCCTCTGCTTGTTAAATAAGTAAGGTCAATATCATAAACTTTATTTGGATTTTCCTGCAACTCTTTTTCTACCTTTTCTTTAAGAGCTTTAATAGACTCATGCAGTCTTAATTGAAGTATGTTATATACCCTTTTGCCGCTTTTTTGCTCAATCTCTTTTAACTCATCAATATCAGAAGGGTTTAAAACAAGGGGTTTTTCGCATATTGCATCATACCCGTTTCTTAATGCCCATCCAATATGAGGAAGATGAAGATAGTTTGGAGTGGCAATTGAGAGATAATCTATTTTTTTATCTTCTCTTTTTAACCTCTCTAAATAGTTATCAAACAGTTCAAACTCTGTAAAAAATTCAGCTTGAGGAAAATAAGAATCTATAATCCCAACCGCATCATAAACATCAAGCGCAGCAGTTAATTCATTGCCTGTATCTTTAATAGCCTTCATGTGCCGTGGAGCAATATATCCAGCCGCCCCTGTTAAGGCAAAAGTTTTTACATCACTCATAATTTATCCTTTCTTTTTAATTGTGCGTTATTTTTATATTTTAGTATACGGATTACGGAATACAGATTACAGATTACGGAAAATATTTTTCTAATCTCCAATCTCTCTTCTCTAATTAACCCCTGGATTCCCGCTTTCGCGGGAATGACGCAATCTAAACTGTCACTGTCAACTGTCACTAATTGTGCGGCACGGCCGCACCTACACTACAATCTCCAAGTAGGCTCATCCACAATACCTTTAACATCCATAACCACAGGCTCTCCTCTGCTCATACTCTCATACTGCTCTTTGGTGATATCTTTAAATTTATCGTGTGCAACTGCAACAATAATTGCATCATACTTTTTAGAATTTAGAGGCAACTCATCAATAAATGGCAAGTCTTTTGCCTCTCTGTCACTCTTATCCACCCAGTAGTCATAAACATCAATATTGCATCCATACTCTTTAAGCTCTTTAATAATATCAACTACTTTTGTATTTCTCATATCTGGGCAATTCTCTTTAAAAGTTACACCCAAAATAAGTACATTAGAATTTTTAATCTTTTTATCTTTTTGAATCATAAATTTAATTGTTTTATCGGCAATTAGTTTACTCATTCCATCATTAATATGTCTGGCACCTAAAATAATATTTGGCGTATAACCTAAAGATTTGGCTTTATAAATTAAGTAATAAGGGTCAACTCCAATACAGTGGCCTCCAACAAGCCCAGGGGTTAATTTAATAAAATTCCACTTGGTTGCTGCAGCTTCAATAACAGCATTTGTATCAATTCCCATAGTGTCAAAAATCATTGCAAGCTCATTCATCAGGGCGATATTTACATCTCTTTGGGTATTTTCTATAACTTTAGCAGCCTCTGCAACTTTAATTGTAGGGGCTAAATGGGTGCCTGCTGTTATTATGCTTTTATATAAATCATCAACCCTTTTAGCAATCTCTGGCGTAGAGCCCGAAGTAATCTTTAAAATTTTAGTAACAGTATGCTCTTTATCTCCCGGGTTAATTCTCTCTGGGGAGTATCCGCAAAAGAAATCTTCATTAAATTTTAATCCGCTAGTCTCTTCTAAAATAGGAACACAAACCTCTTCTGTTACACCTGGATAGACTGTAGATTCATAAATAACAATATCCCCTTTTTTAAGAACGCTTCCTACAGCTTTAGTAGAACTCTTAATAGGTGTTAAATCGGGTTCATTATCTTCAGTAATCGGGGTTGGAACAGTTACAATATAGATATTGCAATCTTTACCCTCTTTAATATCTGTAGTAAAAACCATCCCGTTTTCATGACACTCTTTAACCTGATTCTCATTTAACTCTAAAGTTCTGTCAAAACCGTTTTTTAACTCATCAATACGCTCTGGGTTTATATCTACTCCAACAACTGGATATTTAAAACTAAATGCGTGAGCCAAAGGCAAGCCTACGTAGCCTAATCCGATAATACATATCTTATCTTTCATATTTTACCCTCATAAATTGGAATAATTTTAAATAATAGTACCATAAAAATATTTAAAAACACACATTTTGCACATATTTTTTAGCCATTGAGCTTTTTGGCGACCATTTTACTTATAAATATGGCAAAATCTTCCCTGTCATTTGGACAGCTGGCGACATTATAGTAACTGTACCCGATTTTTTGCGCTATCTCTTTATGCTCAACCGATAATTCAAAAACCGTTTCGGAATTATCAATTGTAAAAGCGATTGGAAAAATAAGTACATTTAAATTTTCCGGATTTCTTAAAACATCGCTTAAG
>JALVXO010000275.1 GCA_027022775.1 Campylobacteraceae bacterium | reverse complement strand
AAAAAAAAAAAAAAAAAAAAAAAAAAAAATGATATTTTTGTAATATATAACAGTCACTTATAAAAGGTTGTTTTTATGTCAAATGCTAAAATTTTAATTGTTGAAGATGAAAGAATTTCGGCAGAGTATTTAAAAGATATTATTCAAAAAGCCGGATATGAAGTTGTAGGCATTTGCGACAAAGGTTCTGAAGCGATTAAATTAGCATTAAAACTTAAGCCTGATTTAATTTTTATGGACATAATGCTAAAAGATAATATCAGCGGCAGCGAAGCAGCACTTAAAATCTCTTCTATGATTGATACAAAAATTGTCTTTTTAACTGCTTACAGTGATGACGAAATGATAGAGTACGCAATAGACTCAAAAGCGGTAAACTACCTTATTAAGCCGTATAGAGAAGAGCAGATAGTAGCAGCTATAAAGGTTGCTTTAAATAAAACAACAATCGAAAATGATAAAAGTATAATAGAATTAAAAGGGAATTTTAGGTATGACACCAGGGAGTCGAAACTGTTTTTTCTAAACAGTGTTGTTCCTTTAAAAGAGAGCAAATTAAATATTATTAAATGCTTATGCAAAAATATAGACAGGGCAGTGCCTTACAATCAAATTTTAAACTGTATAAATAAAAGCGATGCAAAATTGAGCGCTTTACGGACACTTATCTCAAGAATAAACAAAGAGTTAAAGTTTAATTTAATAGAGAATGTCAGCGGTGTAGGATATAAAATTTCATCTGCTGAAAAAACGGATTAAAGCGGCTCGACTACAACCCGCCCTACCCCTTTTTTTAAAATGCCTAATCTTTTTGCAGCTTCTCTTGAGAGGTCTATAACCCTCCCTTTTACATAAGGACCTCGGTCGTTTATCTTTACAATAACGCTTTTGCCGGTATCTAAAGAGGTGACTTTAACTTTTGTCCCAAACGGCAATGTTCTGTGCGCTGCAGTTAAAGCATAAACATTTAAAATTTCACCGCTGGCTGTTTTTCGTCCGTTAAATTTAATGCTGTAATATGAAGCCAAGCCTACATATTTAAAATTTTTACTGCCTGCGCCAAAAGCAGTAAAAAAAGAGATTAAAAAAAGTAAAAAAACTCTTTTTGCCATGCCTGTTTCCTAGTTTTAAGAAATTTTACACTAATTAATATAAAAAAAAGGAGAATGGAGTGGAAAAAATCAATATTTAAGCTTTAAAAGTTAAAATCTTTAACTAAAAAGGGATAGCATGAATTTTAGAAAACTTTTTTTAACCTTTTTTGGAAGCGGATTATCACCCGTTGCCCCCGGAACAGCAGGAACATTAGCTGCTATGCCTTTTGGTTTGGCTGTTATATACTACCTTGGGGTAGAAGCTTTAACAAATCTCTTAATTGTATTCTCTGTTATTGCGGTTTTTGAAATAAACCGATATGAAAAAGAGACCGGCACGCATGATGATAAATCTATTGTAATTGATGAAGCTGTAGGAGTATGGCTGACATTAGCTATAACTTACGGCGGTATTGCAATTTGGAAAAACCCTTACTCTCTTTATGCTGCTGCCCTGTTAAGTTTTATTAACTTTAGGCTGTTTGACATATGGAAACCTTCGACAATCGGGTATATAGATAAAAAAGTTCCTGCCGGCATGGGTGTTGTGGGCGATGATTTGCTATCAGGCTTGGCAGCCGGCATTTTAAACTTGCTTATATTCCAAATTTTAAACTATTTTGGGGTTTAATAATTATTAGATAAAATTACGCTAAAAATTCACAGGGGATTGAATGAAAAAAGTAGCAATAAACGGACTTGGAAGAATTGGTAAAATGGTGCTGTGGAATTATGTCACAACAGAACAGAACGATTTTGAAATAGTTATGGCAAACGGCGGAAGCGGAACGACTGAAGATTTAGCTTACATGCTTAAATTCGATTCTGTCCATGGCCGGTTCCCTGCAGCGGTAGAGTATGATGATGAAAATATAATAATTGGCGGCAAAAAGATTAAAATCATCAGCGAAAGGGATCCGGCAAAACTTCCGTGGGACGGGATTGATATTGTTTTGGAGTGCACAGGGAAATTAAAAAACAGAGAAGATGCCCAAAAGCATATTGATGCGGGCGCTAAAAAGGTTTTAATTTCTGCTCCGGCAAAAAATGAAGATATCACAATTGTTTACGGTGTTAATGAAGAGCTTTATGATAATGAAAAACACAATATCATTTCTAATGCAAGCTGCACAACAAACTCACTTGCGCCAGTAATGAAGGTTTTGGTAAACAGATTCGGGGTTGAAAGCGCGCATGTTACAACCACTCACGCTTACACCTCTTCACAGGTTACAATTGATAAAAAAAGACCGGGCAAACATAGACGCGGGCGCGCAGCGGCGCTTAATATCATCCCTACAACAACAGGCGCGGCAAAAGCCACTGTAAAAGTAATTCCAGAACTTCAGGGCAAAATGACAGCAATGGCTTTAAGGGTTCCTACTGCCGATGTTGCAATTACAGAAATTGTTGCAAATTTAAGCAAAGATGCAACCGCTCAAGAGATAAACAGCGCTTTGCAAGAGGCGGCAGAGGGTGAAATGAAAGGTGTTTTGGATGTAACTTATGAAGAGGTGGTATCAAGCGATATGATAGGCAATCCGCACTCAAGCATTGTTGATGCCCTCTCTACAGATGTTGTAGCAGGAAATATGGCAAAAATTATGACATGGTATGATAATGAATTTGGCTATGCAAGCAGACTTTTCGATTTAACAAGGCTGGTAGCTAGCAAAATGTAAAAAGCCAATTAGCACTTAAAGCTAAATTGGCGCCAAAATCTAAAAAATCAATTTTGCAATATGATATGTTACGAAAGATAACACCCAGGCTGTAACTGTTGTAAAAATAAAAAGATAGATAAAATATTTAAACCCGCCCGCCTCTTTTGTAAATACAGTTGATGCTGCAAAACAGGGCAGGTAAATCATTACAAACACTATAAATGAAAGGGCAATAGGAATATTTAACTCTTTGCGCAGTATCTCTTTTAGAGATTTGCTATTCTCATCCACTTCGCCTACTGAATAGAGCACTCCAAGTGTTGAAACAACAACCTCTTTTGCCGCCAAGCCGCTCTCTAGCGCCACGCTTAAACGCCAGTCAAAACCAAGCGGGGCAAAGAAAGGTTCGCTAAATTTCCCGATTTGCCCAAGATAACTGTTTTCCAGCTCTTTAGCTTTTAACTCTTTTTCTAGCTTAACTTTTTCCTGTGCATCTGCTTTTGCAATTTTTTGGCTGTATTGCTGTTGAAGCTGCTCATTTTTAGGGTAATTAGAGGCAAACCAGACAGCCACAGAGGCAATCAGAATAAATGTTCCCGCTTTTTTAAGGTAGCTTACCGCATTTGAGTAAACAGTGTGCCATAGCAGTTTTAAAGTCGGCAGGCGGTATTTTGGCATCTCCATTACAAACGGCTCATCTTCGCCTTTAAAAACAAGCACCCTTAAAAGTTTAGCCATCACAAGCCCTAAAATTGCACCGGAGATATAAATTAAAAAGAGCATATTGCCTGCAACCTGAACACTAAAAAATGCCCCCGTAAAAAGCACATAAATAGGCAGCCTAGCCCCGCAGCTCATAAAGCCTAAAATAAATAGGGTTATAAGCCTGTCTTTTTCGCTCTTTAGCGTTCTAGCTGCCATATATGCCGGCACGGTGCACCCAAAGCCGGTAACCAGCGGAATAAAACTTTTGCCATGCAGTCCGAATTTATGGAAAAATCCGTCAAGCAAAAATGCAACGCGGCTCATATATCCGGTTGTTTCAAGCAGTGCAATACCGATATACAAAATTACAATATTTGGCAAAAACAGAAGCACCGCCCCAACACCGCCTATAATTCCATCGACAATTAAACTGCGCAAATTCTCATTTGATATGTGCGAACCTACAAAATCGCCAAACGCCCCAATAGCCGCATCGATATACTCCATCGGCACATTTCCAAATTCAAATGTGAGCCAAAAAAGCCCCCACATTAAAAACAGAAATATCGGAATTCCAAGGTATTTATTTAAAAGCACAGAATCGATTTTTTGGGTTAGTGTCAAACTTTTTGGCTGTGATTTCTGGCTTACCACCTCCATTGCAATACCGCGCGCAATAGAGGCGTGCTCGGCAGCTTTAATCTCTTTAATATCTTTAGTTTCGTGGTGTGTATAAATGTGCTCTAAAGAGTCGCGGATTATTGGGTATAACTCTATCATTATTGGGTTATCGTGAAGCTCTTTGTAAACCTTCTCCTGCTCAAGCAAAAGCGCAATTGCAACTTCTCGGTTTGTCCAATCTTTGTAACTAAAGCCTCTTTCATTTAAAAATTTCGTGATTTTTATAATTTCCTCTTCGAGCGGGTCGCTGTAAATTATATTGCTGTGGGCGCGCTCTTGGCTGTCAAAAATTTCGTGAACTTTATCCAAAAGCTCATCGACCCCTTCGCCTGTTTTGGCAGAAACCTGCACAACAGGAATACCCAAAATCTTTTGCAGTTGATGCAAGTCTATTTTAATGCCGTCTTTTCGCGCTTCGTCAGCCATATTTAAAGCAACTACCATCTTTTTATTAAGTTCTAAAAGTTCAGCCGTTAAAAGCAGGTTTCTTTGCAAATTGGTAGAATCTACCACATTTAAAATCACATCGTAATCTTCATTTACCAAAAAATCTTTTGCAACTTTCTCCTCTTTTGTAAAGCCGTCTATCGAGTAAGTGCCGGGCAAATCTATTAAATCGAAAAGGTGGCAGTGATGTTCGAAGCAAACCTCCATTTTATCGACTGTAACGCCTGAAAAGTTGCCAACTTTAACTCTGTTTCCGCCACTCATTGCATTAATAAGCATCGATTTGCCCACATTTGGCTGCCCAGCAAGCGCAATTTTTATTTCGCCTATGCCTTTTTGCTTTTTTACTTTATTGTAATCGCAACTGTTACAATCCATTTCCTAGCCTTAATCTTTTGCGTTTTCTTTTTTGTTTGCCGCCTGTTTTTGGCTCTACCTCTATCTTTTCCGCCTCTTCGCGCCGCAGTGCCAAAAGGGTGCTATCAACCATAATCTCTATTGTAGATTTGCCAAGCGAACAGTCTATAACTTTAACATAAGCCCCTTTTAAAAGCCCAAAAGATGCCAGCCTCTGCTTTAACTCTCCGCTCGCATTAACCCTTATGACAATAGCTTCTTGATTTTTGCTTAAGTCGCTTAACCTCATAAAACCCCGCTTTTTTAAAAATTTCAATAATGATAACAATTATCATTTAAATAGAGCTTAAATTAAATAAAATTATTAAAACAATTATAAGTAATATGTTATACTTAAAATTATTTTGTGCAAAATCAATTTTCTAATGCAACTTATGTATTAGAAATATTTTACAATTTAAGGCAGCTTACTGTAAAAAATTTAAATATCTGGTTTATATCCATAACTAAAAAAATGCCGCTTTAGCTGTCTCTGATCTAAAATACAAAATTAAAGGATTTGCAATGAGCTACAACCAGGATAAAATTGATGAAACCGTTTTAGCAACACTTTTGCTGACACTGCATGATGAAAACAGGGCATGGAAAGGTTACGATTTTGAAGTTTTAGACAGACTTTATGAAAAGGGATATATTTTTAATCCTAAAAACAGGTCAAAATCGGTTGTATTCACTCAAGAGGGGCTGGCAAAAGCCAAAGATGCTTTTGATAAACTGTTTAAAGAGTAAATATTAAGCAGGTTATTGGCACTGCCCCGTTGTGCACCCTCTATTTTGCATTACATACTTAATTGAGTTTTTAGAAAATTCATAAAGCTTTTTAAACAGTTCGCTTTTATACTTATCTTTATGATAAATTGCGTAAAAATTTCT
>JALVXO010000274.1 GCA_027022775.1 Campylobacteraceae bacterium | reverse complement strand
ATTTTATTAATAATTAATTCAATACTTTTAGTAAGAGGTATTGATACTACTCTAAACTCTTCATATATTGGATAAGAATCAATTATATCAATATTTTTCTTCTTAAATTGTTCATTTTTTTTTATTTTTTTTAGAGTTAAAATATCTTCTTTACCATGTAATTTATAATATTTCATAAAAAGTTCAAAAGGTTTTTCATCAAGAATATCCGATTTATCCCTGGTTAATATCTTATTTAGCATATAAACAGTATGAGCAGCATAAGTTTTATTTGTGCTGTTTTTTCCAACAAAAATAGTTAAATCTTTTATGTCAAATTCTGCTTCTTTTATTTTAGCAAGATTTTTTACTTCAAATTTCAATCTCTTTCCTTAAAATAGCACTATGTTAAATGATATATGTTATTTACTTAATAAACACTTACTATCTAAAATAAATCAGATTTTTATTATACCATAAAAGCCAAACTGCCTACATTTTATACAGCAAAGCGCCTCTTTTTTGGTATTATTAAAATAGCAAGGAGGCTTTGGTGTCTAAAAAGAGTATTGATATTTCGGCATTTGGTTTGGCAAAGGGCAAAGAGTTAAAAGGGGATAATTTTTACTCTTATTACTCCCCCAATAAATAATCTTAAACATCAAACAGCTGCATAAACAACACTTGGATGCTTGAAAAAGTTAGCAACTTTTTCTTTGTTTTGTGAAAACTCTAGCATTTACCTCTGAGACTGCGCAAAAAGTTATAATTCTATGAAAACTGGCTGTTATTGTCATTCTGAGCGTAGCGAAGAATGACAAAAAGCCTAAATTACAGACTTTTTTCACAGTCTCCTAGCGTTTGAAGCCCCGCAGGCAAAAGTTTTACTTCTATACCAATAACCGGTTAATCAATCCTTTTATTTTCTATCTTCCAAGCATCACATCATCAGAATATCGGAATGAGAACACTCCAACCTTATTTAGATTATGGAATGCCGATTACAGATTACGAAAAATATTTCTCTAATCTCTTTTCTCTCTTCTCTAGAAGAGCCCTAAATTCCCGCATATGCGGGAGTAATAGATAAACCGGCTCTAATATCTAACTGCTAATCTCTAATAAACCAAATCAAAGCGCCTCTTCATCCTCTTCGCCGGTTCTGATTCTTACAACCTTTTCTATTGGCGAAACGAAAATTTTACCGTCTCCTATCTTGCCTGTGTAAGCATTCTCTTTAATTACTTCAATTGCTTTTTCTGCATACTCATCGCTGCTTACAACAATTTCAATTTTAACTTTTGGAATTAAATCTACAATATACTCCGCGCCTCTGTAAAGTTCGCTGTGTCCTTGCTGGCGGCCGTATCCTTTAACTTCAGAAACCGTCATTCCTTCAATTCCTGCTTCTACCAAAGCCTCTTTTACCTCATCTAGTTTATACGGTTTAATTACTGCAGTGATTTTTTTCATACTCTATCCTTTAAATTGTTCTTGTAAATTCAGGGTAAGACTCCATACCGCACTCAACTGTATCAAGCCCCTCTAACTGCTCTTCATCGCTTGCAGCAATCGGCATTATTTTATTAATTATGAAAATTAAGATATAGCTTGTAACAAATGCAAATACCGCTACAACCACAACCCCTTTAAGCTGCGCCATAAATGATGCATTGCCAAAAATCGCAACAGCAAGCGTCCCCCAGATACCGTTAATTAAGTGAACAGAAAGCGCACCGACAGGATCGTCTATTTTTAGTTTATCGAAAATCGGAACAAAAATAACAACAAGCGCACCCGCAATTGCACCTATAATTATAGGAGAATAAATATTAAAAACATCTGCACCGGCAGTAATTGCCACAAGACCGCCAAGAGCGCCGTTTAAAATCATTGTAATATCAAGCTTTTTGTATTGGAAGTAGTTAATAATTCCAACAATTATAGCCCCTGCAAGACCTGCAGTGTTTGTATTCATAACAGTCAGCGCAACCGCATCTGCATTCTCTTTAGATGAAATTGCTCCTACGCTTCCGCCGTTAAATCCAAACCATCCAATCCATAAAATAAACGCTCCAAGCGCAACTAGCGGAATGTTAGATGCAGGAATAGCTTTAACTTTGCCGTTAACATATCTGCCGCGGCGGTTGCCGATAACTAAAATTGCAGCCAAAAGCGCCCATCCGCCGGTAGAGTGAATAACTGTAGAGCCTGCCAAATCGTGCATTGCAGAAATATCTAAAAAAGTTCCTTTAAGAAGGTTTGTTCCCCAAGTGAAATTCACAACCAACGGGTAAATAATAGCAGACATTACGATTGTAAAGAAAACCATAGGCACAACTTTAGCTCTCTCGCTGATACCGCCACTCATAATGTTTACAACTTTTCCAACGAATGCCATTTGGAAAAGAAAAGCCGCCCAGCCGCTCATAGAGTCGCTTCCAAATCCTCCAAACGCAACTTTATAACCCAAAAGCAAAAACGCCATAGAGGCAATTGAGTAAATCATTGTATTCATCGTTAAAACCGCAGTAACATTCTTGGTTCTAACAAGCCCCGCCTCTAACATCGCAAAACCGGGCACCATAAATATAATCAGCACAAATGCGAATAACGCAAAAAAGGTGTCTATAACATAAGCCATATTTCCTCCTGAAATTAAAATACATAATATAATACCAAAAATTAGGCAATACAAAAATATAAAAATTTCAGTAAAAACTTAAAAAATAGGCAATAAAATTATTTTAAAGTATTGATTAATGATTAAAAAATAGACAATGATTAAAATTTAAGCATTAAAATAATAAAAAGATATCTTAAACTTTTAGAAACTGCAACCAGAAAGAGAAATTTTTTAAAGTCATAACCTGTCACCCCTGCAATAAATGTCAGCGGGTCGCCAATTACCGGCATAAAGCTAAAAAGCAGCGCAAAAGCGCCGTAGCGGTTAAAGCGCTCTTTTGCACCATTTAATTTTTTTGGGTTTAAATAGTTCTTTTTAAGCAAAAACTCTTCGCCCTTTAACCCAAGCCAGTAATTCAAAACCGCCCCAAGCAGATTTCCTGCGCTGGCAAAAAAAAGCAGCAGCATGGCGGAATACCCTTGCATAACATCATAAACCAGCACCCCCTCGCTCCCCAAAGGAAGCAGAGAGCCGCTTAAAAAAGCTATAAAAAAAAGAGAAATGTAAACCATAACAGCAATTTTAACCAAATCTGTTAAATAAAGCTTGATATAATTTTAAAAAAAGGCTTGCTAATGGTTTTTGATAATTTAGAAGAGATTGAAAATTTATCTTTAGAAGAGAAAATAAAAAGAGTAAATCCAAAAAACCGGTTTCGACTGGTTAATACACTGCACCGCTCCAATATGATGCTCAACCCGTTAAACTTAAAACATTTAAACAGAATAGACTCATTAAAAGCTGATGCTGTAACTTTAAATCTAGAAGATGCAATAGCGCCTGTGCGCAAAAAAGAGGCGCTTATTAACATAGCACTTTTTTTAAGCAGTTTAAAAGAGACAAAAAGCGAAATTATTATCCGTGTAAACCCAATAAACAGCGGCGGAAAGGAAGAGATAGAATTTTTAAAAAAGTTCTGTTTTAATGCTGTTAGAATATCAAAAGTTGCATCTAAAGAAGAGATTTCAGAAGCGCTGGATATTCTGCCCGAAGATAAAGAGCTGCATATATCGCTAGAGACAAAAGAGGCTTTTAGGGATTTAAGTTTCTGGGAAATAGGCGATAAACGCTTTAGACGCGCAAATTTAGGCATTTTGGATCTGCTTGCCGACTTAAAATTGCCGCAGTCTCTTTTAAAACTGAATAATCCTACAATAAATTACATTTTAAGCAAATTTTTAACCGATTGCAAAATTGCCGGCATTGAGGCGACATCTTTTATGTTTCAAGATTACAAAGATCTGGACGGATTTAAAGATTTCTGTATTTTAGAACGGAAAATAGGATTTAAATCCAAAGCCTGCATGGGTCCGGCACAAGCAGAGATTGCCAATAGAATATTTGCACCGTCTGTACAAGAGATAGAGAGGGCTAAAGAGATAAAAAGAGCCTTTGAAGATAATGCTAAAAAAAATATAAACGGATTTATGCATAAAAAATACGGTTTTATAGATGAACCTGTTTATAAAGATGCATTAAATACTCTATCTTTTTGTGAAAAAAATTAAAAAGCAGCAAGGCTATCTTAAATATTCGATAATATCAATACTTTTTACCAATTATATATTATTTAATAAATTTAAATTAGAGTATTTTTTATTAAATAATGTTAAAAAAATGAGCTATTTAATCTAATTTTAATATTTATTACCATATAATGGTAATATAATTTTTAAAAGAAGAGGGAAAAAATGGAAAATAAAATTTTGCTTAAGAAAGCAATCAATGCAGGATGCAAAAGTGTATCCGATTTTGCAAAATTTGTTAAAAAGTACAAAAAAGTAGTTATTCCAGTTAAAGACAGATACACCTATGTTATCTATTATTAAAAAAGAGCAGTTTTTTACTGCTCGTTTTTTTGTAATTTTATTTTTGTTTAAGCTTACTCATGTATAATTACAATCCAATTACGCGGGAGTAGCTCAGGGGTAGAGCACAACCTTGCCAAGGTTGGGGCCGCGGGTTCGAATCCCGTCTCCCGCTCCATCTATGAGGTCGCTTCTTTAGGCCCTTAAAAATCCAAAATCCAATCAATATTTAGTTGTTTGAGTTTTTGGTAAAACTTATGCCCGGGTGGTGGAATTGGTAGACACGAGGGACTTAAAATCCCTTGGCTATTTTAGCCGTGCCGGTTCAAGTCCGGCCTCGGGCACCACTTAAAAGCTAAAAACAGAAAGCAGTCATATAGCAAAGCCGGTTTCTGTTTTTGGCTTTTGGCGCCATAGCCAAGTGGCTAAGGCAGGGGCCTGCAAAGCCCTGATCCCCGGTTCGAATCCGGGTGGCGCCTCCACTTACATTTCGGGAGATGTCGGAGTGGTTGAACGTGCCGGTCTTGAAAACCGGTGTAGCGAGAGCTACCGGGGGTTCGAATCCCCCTCTCCCGGCCACTGCAATTTCTGCAAAATATAGTATAATACTCTGCTATTCAATAAATTAAATATAAATTTCAGATTTAAAAGTTACGGTTCTATTCTGTAATATCTTGTGGAAAATTTGCTTTTAATCATTATCGCATTTAATCGTACCGGCACAACCATTTTTTCTGTAGCTATATCTTTTTGAATAAAAATTTTTCTCTCTGTTTTTTTTAAATACTCTCTTACTTTTGAATTTTTTATATTCATACCGTGCAAAAGAGTATAGGCATCTTTTTTGCTTTTATTGTATTTAAAAGCCTCTTTTGTCAAAAAAAGCGTATTTGTAAGTTCATTTTTGTTTCTATTCGATATATACTCTACCATGCTTGCATTTTGCTGATTTATTTTAGCCAGCGTCAATGTAACAATGGCAATAATCACTACCGATACAATTATCTCTATAATAGTAAAAGCTTTTCGCATGCAAACTCTTTTTTATTTGCATTATACCATAAGTTTAATTTGGTTTGTTTTGCGTAATCCATAGTATCACAGTAAATAAATATCTAACCGGTTAATTCGCCGTTTTTGCCCCTGTCTCTTCCCCAATAAATATATTTACCTATGTAACTGTTAAACCCGGCTCAACCCTACTTTAATTTACACAAGCTATAATTTTCCCTATGAAAAAGGTGATTCACGAGATTTTAAACGATAAATCGCTGCTGTTGACAGAGGCTTATTTTAAGATACAAGAGGCTGTAGAAGAGAAATACGGCGGCGATAGTATCGTTTTTATGGAGATTGGAACCTTTTTCGAAGTTTACGAAGTAAATAATGAAATCGAGCAGATAGGCAAGGCAAAAGAGGTTGCCGAACTTTTGAATATTCAGCTTACCCGCAAAAATAAAAATATTATAGAAAACGACCGCAAAAATCCGCTGATGGCGGGGGTTCCGGCGGTTAGCTTCGAGAAACACTTAAGCCGCATTCTTCAAAAAGAGAAATACACAATT
>JALVXO010000273.1 GCA_027022775.1 Campylobacteraceae bacterium | reverse complement strand
AAGCTTCGGGAAAGCGCTTGCCAACTGCTTGTAAACCGGAATAAACTCCGCCTCTCTATCCATTACAAAACCGCCGCTCTCACCGTGAATACAGAGCGGAATTTCAAGTTCGCTCATTGCTTCAAGAGGCTCTCTTAACTGCTCCAAATCAAAACTCTCAACCCCGCCTTCGCTGTTTGTGGTTATGCCGGCAGGATAGAGTTTTATTGCCAAAATATCACTCTTTACGCTTTTTAAAAACTCATAATCGTAATCGGGTTTAAAAAAGAGTGTCATATAGGGTGTAAAATTATTAACCTCATTTAAAATCTCTTCTTTGTAAGCCAAAAGCGCCTCTTTGGAATCAACCGGCGGCACCGTATTTGGCATAACAAGCGCGCCAGCAAAAGTTTTTGCGCTTAAAGGGGCTACGGTTTTTAACATATCGCCTTGGCGGAGGTGCAGGTGCATATCAAGCGGGGATGTAAGTTGCAGTTGCATCGAAATCCTTTATAATGTAGTAAATATCTTTTTTGCCCGTTGGAACAAGCCAAAACTCTATCCGCAGTTTACTATTTTTGTCTTTAAATTTTCTAATTTTTGGAGAGTATAGATTTGGCGGAGAGAATTTAATTTTGGGGTAATCTATGCCGCCTGGAAAAAGCTGGTTGCAAGCTGCTATCCGTTTGGCACTCTTTAAAGTTGCGCTTAAGGGGTTGTCAAATTTAAAAAGCCATCTTGCATACTCTGAACAGGTGGGATAATACCTGCAGCTTGCGGGTGTAAATTTGCTAATTGTTTGATACCATTTTAAAACTATCGGTGTTTTTTTCATCTTTACAGAGTACAGCTTGAATTTGATTTTGTAAAACTGTTTTCATATCCGCAGGAGCTGCAGCGGTAGGTAATGATTTTAGGAGAGCATCCGCCGCCTCTAATATCAACCATCTCAATTGTGTTGTGTTTGCATTTTGGACAAAAACCCTGCTCTATTTTTTCAAGCTCTTTAGATTGGTCTTTCATATAATATCCATATCCGACAATTGCACCGATAAAAATAAACAGCAGCAGCAATATTGTAAAAAAATCTATTTTTAACCCTTTTTTGCTGCTTATTTTACCATTATAAGTTTAATGCAATATAATTGCGCCAGGGACGGCCATATTGATTATTGCTTATTTTTTCTATCAATTTGTTTATTAAATCCTCTTTCTCTTTAGGACTTAAATTGTAAACCACTTTTCCGCCGCGGCTTAAATTTTGCTCCATTCTGTACGCTGCGTTATCAAAAAGAAGCGGGTCGCTTTTTGCCAAATAGTCATAATCGCATGCATCTATATCGCTGCTGGTTGTTGCTTCGCTGTAGCACTCTATACTCTCTTGCTGTAAAAATTTAATAATCGGTTTTATAATTTTTGCTATTTTGGCATCAATTAATTTTTCTAAATTACTATCTCCGTTTTGCTGCGCTTCAAACTTTTTTCTTCTCAATTTCATAAAAATTGCCATTCTGTCGGGAAAATTTTCGAAAAGTTCGCAATCAAAACTCTCTATCCCTTCCCTGTCTTGCGGTGCAACTTTTTGCATATTTGGGCACAATACCAAAATATCATCCTCTTTTTCGGTATCTGTTTGATTAAACATATCCGTATTTTGAGGAGTTAATTTTTTATCTTTTAAGGTTTTCAATTTATCAGCCAAATCAAGATATTTTTTTTTAGATGTCAAAATGTTCAGCCTCTCAAGCGATAAAATTACAATATCCAATTTTTTAATCCCCTCTTTGCTGTTTAGCAGTGAAATTAAATTACCGCTTTTTTTTACAGCCATTTTATATAATTTTATAGCTTTTTGAGGATTTTTATCAACACCTATTCCTTTTTCGTAAAACAGTCCCAGCATCAAAAATGCCTTTATGCTGTTTTGCTTTGCCGCTTGAGTATACAGTTTAACAGCTTCTATATAGTTTTTTGATTTATATGCATTATATGCGGCATCTTCTAACTCATTAGCATAAAGCGCACCGACTACCAAACAGAGAAGAAACAATTTTTTAACAACCCTTAACATTTTATCCCCCTTGCAGATGGGTTTATATTAAAATAATATAACAAATTGACATATTATTAAAAAAATATGTCAAAATTATTAATTTTTTTAATTTTCAAAAGCATTTTGTAACTCTTTTGGACATTTTATTTAATACAGTATTTTTTGATAAAACCATCTCTAATCACGACAAAACAGATATATGTCATTTATATGTTATTTTTATGTGTATATTGCTTTTTTCCGAGGTTAATATTATAAAAGTTAACTTTGGATATAATCACAAAAAGGTTTAAAGGCTTTTAATGTTAATTGCTCCAAGCATTTTATCGGCGGATTTTGGGAATTTGGCAAGGGATGTTAAAGCAATTTGCGATGCGGGGTGCGATTTGGTGCATGTTGATGTGATGGATGGGCATTTTGTGCCCAATATGACAATCGGACCTGTAGTTGCAGAAGCGGTTGCAAAAGCGGCAAGCAAGCCGCTGGATGTGCATTTAATGGTGCAAAATAACAACTTTTTTGTAGATTTGTTTGCACCGCTAAAGCCCGAATATATTTCGTTTCATATAGAGAGCGAAGTGCATGCAAACCGCCTTGCGCAAAAGATACGCACACTTGGCATAAAGCCGGCTGTTGTGCTAAATCCTCATACTCCCGTAGAAGATATAGAGTATCTGCTTGAATATCTTGATATGGTGCTTTTAATGAGTGTAAACCCAGGTTTTGGCGGGCAGAAGTTTATTCCAAATGTGCTTGAAAAAGCGATGCGCTTAAAAGAGCTTATCTTAAAGCGCAACCCCGACTGCAAAATTGAAATAGACGGCGGAGTGAGCGACAAAAATATAGAGCAGGTAAAAAATGCGGGTGTAGATATTGCGGTTGCAGGAAGTTATGTTTTTAAGCATCCGCAGGGTGTAAAAGCGGCAATAGATTCTTTAAGGGTTTAATTTGCGTGTTAAAATTTGCGGAATAACAAATTACGATGATGCGATGTTTGCGTGCGAAGCGGGCGCAGATGCTCTGGGCTTTGTTTTTTACGAAAAATCGCCGCGTTTTATCGGTTTTGAAGAGACAGCAAAGATTATAGAAAAACTGCCGCCGTTTGTGCAGAAAGTGGGGCTTTTTGTAAACCAAACTGCCGATGATATTGAGCATTTTAGCACATTGAGCAAAATCGATATTGCGCAAATCCATTTTGATGTCGATGAAGCCTTTTTAAAAAAGATAGATTTTAAAACCCTGCCGGTAATCCGCGCAAAAGAGGCGGAAGATATAGAGCGCTTTGGCGGATACAGGCTTGTTGATGCTTACTGCGAATCTTACGGCGGCAGCGGAAAGCGGCTTAATTTAGAGTGGTTTAAAAACCGTGACTGCTCCAAAATTATAATTGCCGGAGGGCTTAAGCCTGATAATTTAGTGCAGCTTCGCGGATTTAACTTCTGGGGCGTTGATGTAAGCAGCGGAGTAGAGAGCAGACCCGGCAAAAAAGATTACCAAAAAGTGAAAGAGTTTATAAAAAATGCAAAGTCTTTATGAGCCGCTGACACTCGCATTTAGAAAAAACGGCGGATTTTTAAATTACGACACATTTTACAATCTTGTTAAACAACATACCCAAATCAGCGAAGACGGCTGGACAATCGCACAGCTTCTGCAAGCTTCGGGTTATCCGATAGAAGAGAAGTTTGACGGCTACTGCTTTAAGCCGATGAGAACAAGTTATAAAGAGCAGGAGTATGCAATTATCGATATAGAGACAAACGGTGCAAAACCGGGCCGTTCGCAAGTTATTGAAATTGGAGGAGTAAAGCTTAAAAATGGCAAAATAACCGACAGGCTGGAAACTTTTGTAGCCTGCGCATATCTGCCGCAGTCAATTACCGATTTAACCGGAATAACACCTTTTGACTTAATAGGCGCGCCAAGCCGCAAAGAGGCTTTAACTATGCTAAAAGAGTTTCTGGGCGATGCGGTTTTTGTGGCGCACAATGTAGATTTTGATTATACTTTTTTAACCGCTTCTTTTAAGCGTTTCGGGCTTGGAAGCATTGGAAATGTGAGGCTTTGCACCATAGATTTGGCAAGGCGCACAATCAAAAGCCAAAAATACGGGCTTGCCGGACTTTGCGAAACTTTAGAGCTTGATTTGGGAACCCACCACCGCGCCTACAGCGATGCTTTGGCTGCTATGAAAATTATGCAGGAGAGTTTTAAACATTTGCCAAATTATGTTAAAACCACCGATGATTTAATCCGGTTCTCCAAATCAACAAAAAAGGAGAGAAAAGAAAACGAGAGCAAAAAACTCAAAGTTTAAATAAAAAGGGATTAAATTTGTGTTCGATTTTTGGTGCAATTGGGCAAACAAACGGGGTTAAAGAGGCGTTTGAAACTTTGGCTCACAGAGGACGCGACAGTTCTAAATTTTTGCAAAGCGAAAATTACTTTTTTGGCAGCCACCGATTAAGCATAGAAAGTTTTAACAAAGAGCAGAACCAGCCTTTAGAGAAAAACGGATACATTGCGCTTTTTAACGGCGAAATTTACAATTATAAAGAGTTAATTAAAGCCCATAATCTGGATGCAGAAGATGAGATAGAGGCAATTTTGGAACTCTTTTTAAAAGAGGGGAGCTCTTTTGTCAAACTACTTCGCGGGATGTTTGCAATTGCTATTTTTAATGCCAAAAGCGGCGAACTTTGGCTTTACAGGGATTATGCGGGCAAAAAACCTCTCTTTTTTGCGCATAGGGGGGATAAATTTTTCTTTGCAAGCGAAGCGAATGCGCTTTATAAACTTTTTGGGTTTAATTTAAACCGAAGAAACCTGCACAACTTTCTGGGATTTGGCGCAACTGTAAGCCCGCTTACTTTAAGCAGGGATTTTGCCAAACTGCCGCCCTCTTCTATGCTCTATTTTAACGGCAAAGAGCTGCAGATAGAGAATTTCGATAACTTTTTAGAGCAAAAAATAGAGTTTACAAACTTGCAAAGCGCAAGCGCTGCGGCAGAAAAAGCGCTTTTAGAAGCGGTTAAGCTGCGCATCCCAAAACTAAAATGGGGCGTTCTTTTAAGCGGCGGGCTCGATTCGTCGCTGGTTTCTGCGCTTGCATCCAAAATATCGAAGCAAAAAATAAACCTCTTTAGCATAGGTTATGAGGGTTACGAAAAGTATGACGAAAGACCTTACGCAAAAGAGGTTGCCAAACATCTTGGGGCAAATTTTTACCAATTTAACTTTACAAAAGCGGATTTTTTTGCAACTTTAGAAGAGCTGGCTGAAACAATCGATGAGCCAATCGGCGACCCGGCGCAAATTCCGCTCTATTTTCTTATTAAAAAGGCACGAGAGCAGGGAGTGCGGGTGCTTTTAAGCGGAGATGGGAGCGATGAGCTCTTTTTGGGTTACAGAACTTACAAAGAGTATCTTATGATGCACCAAGTCTCCAGCTTGCCCTATGCAAACTGGCTAAAAAACCATTTACGGCGCAACTTTAGCATGAATAAAGAGTGGGAGTGGTATAAAAGGGCGCTTAACGGGCAGGTTATCTTTAGAAGCAGCGCCGAAATTTACACAGACAGGCAGCTTAATATGCTGCTGCGCCTGCAAGAGCGCGACAATAAAAACTTTGAAGCGCTAGAGCCATATTGGCAGCGCTTTAAAGATAGCGGCAGGGATATTGTAGATTGGTTCAGTTACTGCGATTTAAAGGTGCAGCTGGCAGAGTTTTTCTTAACCAAAATCGACAGAGTCAGTATGCTAGCAGGGGTAGAGGTTCGCACCCCGTTTTTAGACAGGAAAGTAATAGAGGCAGCTTTTAAAACCGACCCAAAAGTTAGGTTTAACGAAAAAAATGTAAAAGAGGTGCTAAAAGAGATTGCCAAAAACCACCTGCCCCAAACCATAATAGAGCGCAAAAAGAAAGGCTTAAGCTACCCATTTATCGAATGGATACTCGAAGAAAACGGCATAGATACAATTTACAAAGCAAATGAGAAATTCAGTTTC
>JALVXO010000272.1 GCA_027022775.1 Campylobacteraceae bacterium | reverse complement strand
GAGGATATTCAAGAGTTTGTAAAGCAAATAAGAGGCAATTAGTTTACCTCTCGTAAGTCTTCACTCTATTATACCACCCGCGGCGGAAGCGCCATAAGCGGCGCTGGGGCGGGGCTATTTTTATCAGCCTGTCTAGTATATAACGTGTGCTGTCGGCAAAGGCTTTGTATTTGTTTGGGTTATTGGTATCCATATATTTTAAAACCTGAAAAAGCCCCCACCCTTTGCCCTGATAGCGCTCGCTCTCAAGTGTGCCATCGCCTTTAAAATTGGTGTAATCTATCAGGCAGTAAGCCCCCTGCGGGTCGATTGAACCGTCTTTTTTGTAAAGCATGCGCTTTAAATTGTATGCTACTTTTTTTCGGGTTGCTTCATCTTTTGCGTAATTTATGATTTTTGGCATCGCTTTGTTAAAACGGTAAACCATAAAATGCGCCTGCAGGGCTTTTGTTCTGTCTAAAAAATTTGTAAGTTCCTGCATTTTTGGGCTATTTTGCTTTTTTGCTATTTTCCACTCATCGTAACTGTTCCAGACGCAAGGGGTATTTGGCGTCAGCCACTTTGGCGGCTTTGCCCCTTTTTTAATAATGTAGCTTAGCATTGCAGGAAATGCGTGAAAAAAGTGCATAGGCTTATCTTTGGTATACCATATAAAATGCCCAATCCCGCAACTTGCAAACTCTTCACCCCTGTTCCACCAAACAAGCTTGTCTCTTTTTCCGCTGCCCTCATTCATCCAAATCTTATTGGCAATTTTAAGAGCTTCAGAGTTGCCCAATTTAATTTCGCCGCCAAAAAGAGAAACAGCTAAAAATGTAAGTATTAATAGTTTTTTCATTTATGTCCTTTGGGAAAGCTAAAAGCTAAAAGCCATAAGCTTAAAGCTTAGAGCGTTAAAAAAGTGATAAAGCCATACTTCTAGCTTTATGCTTTGTGCTTTAAGCTTTATGCTTTTTTGAGTTCTTTTAACTTCTCCAGCACCTCTTGCGCATGGTTTTTAACCTTAACTTTACTCCATATATTAGCAATATTTCCGTCCGGGTCAATTAAGAATGTGCTTCGCACTATTCCCATATACTCTTTGCCATACATTTTTTTAAGCTGCCATACACCGTATTTTTGCGCTGCTTCTTTCTCTTCGTCGCTTAAAAGAGTTATGGTTAAACCCTTTTTCTCAATAAAGTTGCAATGTCTTTTTACAGAATCGGGGCTTACTCCAAAAATCACAGCACCCTCTTTTTCAAACTCATCTTTTAACGCCGTAAAATCAAGCGCTTCGGTTGTGCATCCGGGGGTATTATCTTTAGGGTAAAAATAAAGCACAACCCAAGAACCCGCAAAATCCCTTAAACAAATCTCTTCACTGTCTTGATTAGGCAAACAAAACTCAGGAGCTTTTTGTCCCACTTCTAACATATTTATCCTTTTTTTGCCAAATTATAGCATAATAAATTTGTTGTAATTTTAAGTATGAAAGTAAAATCCTGTAATACGATTTATTTTCTAAGATAAATGTCACATAACCAATATTAGTTATTATATGATATTTTATTTAAATATTTCTAGTCCTAAAAATTTTTCGGTATAATATTGGTTATTTTAGCTTTATTGCCGCGCAGGTGAATTTGTTGCGGTAGTATTTAAAGGAGCTTGATGAGCGATTTGTTTGAGAGTAATTTGGTTGAAGATATAAATATAGAGGATAGTATTAAGGGGAGTTATTTAGATTACTCTATGAGTGTAATTGTCGGGCGGGCGTTGCCTGATGCCAGAGACGGGCTTAAGCCGGTTCATCGCCGTATTTTGTATGCGATGAATGAGCTTAACTTGACTCATAGGGCTTCTTATAAAAAGTCGGCTAGGATTGTCGGGGATGTTATAGGTAAGTATCACCCGCACGGAGATACGGCAGTTTACGATGCGCTGGTTCGTATGGCGCAGGATTTCTCTATGAGAGAGCCGCTGATTGACGGGCAGGGGAACTTTGGCTCAATAGACGGCGATAATGCGGCGGCTATGCGTTATACCGAAGCTAGAATGACAAAAATCGCCGAAGAGCTGCTTCGCGATATAGATAAAGATACTGTTGATTTTATTCCAAACTATGATGATTCTTTAAAAGAGCCCGATGTCTTGCCAAGCAGAATTCCAAACCTGCTTTTAAACGGCTCTTCGGGTATTGCTGTAGGTATGGCCACAAATATTCCGCCGCACCGCCTGGATGAGCTTATAGATGCACTTTTAGCTTACCTTGAAAACAGTGAAATTAGCGTAGAAGAGCTTATGACACATCTGCAAGGTCCTGATTTCCCAACAGGCGGTATTATTTTTGGAAAGAAAGGTATTGTGGATGCTTACAGCACGGGGCGCGGCAGAATTAAAGTGCGCGCCAAAACCCACATTGAGCAGAAGAAAAACAGAGAAGTTATCGTAGTAGATGAAATTCCTTACCAGGTAAACAAAGCCAAGCTTATTGAGAATATTGCCGCTCTTGTAAGAGAAAAGCAGATAGACGGAATTAGCGAAATCAGAGACGAATCGGACAGAGACGGTATTAGAATTGTTATTGAGCTTAAGCGCGATGCTATGAGCGATATTATTTTGAATAACCTTTATAAATCGACTCAAATGCAGGTGACTTTTGGGATTATTATGCTTGCAATTGTTAATAAAGAGCCAAAAATCTTGAATTTGCCGCAGCTTTTGGAGATTTTCTTAAAGCATAGAAGAACGGTAATTATTAGAAGAACCATTTTCGAGCTTGAAAAAGCCAGAGCTAGAGCGCACATTTTAGAGGGGCTTAAAATTGCGGTGGATAATATTGATGAGGTTATTAAAATTATCCGCGCAAGCGCAAACGATGAAGAGGCGCGAAATAATTTAATAAGCCGCTTTGATTTAAGCGAAGTGCAGGCACGCGCTATATTAGAGATGCGTCTTCGCCGCCTTACAGGGCTTGAGATTGAGAAAATCGAAAGTGAACTTAAAGAGCTTTTAGAGCTTATAGAGAAGCTTCAGGCTATCTTAAAAAGCGAAGAGAAAATAAATGAAATTATTAAAGAGGAGCTTTTAGAGATTAAAAACAGTTACAGCTCTAAAAGACGCACTGAAATTGTTGATGATTACGACGATATTGATATAGAAGATTTAATCCCTAACGAGCCGATGGTTGTTACAATTACACACAGAGGCTACATAAAAAGGGTGCCTGTTAAGCAGTATGAGCGCCAAAACCGCGGAGGAAAGGGTAAAATAGCGGTTACAACTTACGACGATGACTTTATAGAGATGTTCTTTACATCAAACACGCACGATACTTTGATGTTTGTAACTGATAGAGGGCAGCTCTATTGGTTAAAGGTTTACAAAATTCCTGAAGGGAGCAGAACAGCCAAGGGCAGAGCGGTTATGAATTTAATCAACTTGCAGCAGGATGAAAAAATTATGGCAATAATCCCAACAGTTGATTTTGATGAGAGTAAATCGCTGGTATTCTTTACAAGAAATGGTATTGTAAAAAGAACAAAACTTAGCGAATACTCAAATATCAGAAGCAACGGGGTTAGAGCTATCAATTTAGATGAAAATGACGAAATAGTAACTGCTGAAATTGTTACTCCGGATGTAAACTGGCTATTTATTGTTACAAAATATGGGCAATGTATCAGATTCCCAATAGATAATGTCCGCGAAATTGGAAGAGTAAGCCGCGGTGTTACGGGGATAAGATTTAAAAAAGAGAATGACTGCGTATGCTCTGCCGTAACAATTAGAAGCGAAGATGAAGAGTTGCTGATTGTCAGCGAAAAAGGGCTTGGCAAAAGAACCGAAGCAGCAGAATACAGAGAGCAGTCGCGCGCAGGAACCGGCGTGATTGCAATGAAGCTTACAAACAGAACCGGAAATGTAGTAGGCGCTGTGATTGTAGAAGAGGATAAAGATTTAATGTGCTTAACAAGTGCGGGTAAAATGATTCGTGTAGATATGCAGCAGATTAGAAAAGCGGGCAGAAACACAAGCGGCGTTAAGGTTGTAAATGTTGAGGGGCAAGACAGAGTTGTAAGCATTGCAAAATGTCCAAGAGATAAAGAAGAAAACGAAGAGAACAGCGAAGAAAATATTGAAAAGGAAGAGTAATGAGCAGACTATACAATATAGCTGTTGTAGGGGCAAGCGGTGCCGTTGGCGAAGAGATTTTTAGGGTTTTAGAAGAGCAAAAATTCCCTGTTGGAGATGTGTTGCCTTTGGCAAGTGCCAGAAGTGCGGGCGGAAAAATCGAATTTAACGGCAAAGAGTATGTTATCGAAGAGCTGACCGAGAGCGTATTTGAAGGGCGCGATATTGATATTGCATTCTTTAGCGCAGGCGGAAGCATTTCGGCAAAATATGCTAAATATGCAGTAGAGGCGGGTGCTGTGGTAATTGACAACACAAGCCATTTTAGAATGGAGCCAGATGTTCCGCTAGTAGTGCCCGAAGTTAACCCGCAAGATATTGCATCGTGGAGAGAAACGGGGATTATTTCAAACCCTAACTGCTCTACAATTCAAATGGTATTGGCTTTGAAGCCTTTGTATGATTTATACGGCGGAATTAAGAGAGTAGATGTGGCAACCTACCAGGCTGTAAGCGGTGCGGGCAAAAGCGGAATGGAAGAGCTTGTGCAGCAGATGCACGACTTTTTTGCATTTAAGCTTGACCAGAGCGAGCATAAAGCGTTTATGCACCAAATTGCGCTAAATGTTATTCCGCAAATCGATAAACCTATGCCAAACGGCTACACTAAAGAAGAGATGAAAATGACAAATGAAACCGCTAAAATTATGGGGGCTAATATTCCTGTAAGCGCAACATGCGTGAGGGTTCCGGTTTTAAGAAGCCACAGCGAAGCGGTTACGGTAACTTTTAACGATGATGTTGTGGTGGATGTAGATAAGGTCAGATTGGCGCTTAACGATTTTGAAAATGTTGAAGTTATGGATAATTTAGAAGAGGGTGTTTACCCTATGCCAATTGTCGCAACCGATACAGATATTACATTTGTCGGGCGTATCAGAAAAGATATTTTCCAAGATAATATTTTGCATATGTGGGTAGTTGCAGACCAGGTGCGCGTGGGAGCGGCTACAAATGCGGTTAGAATTGCTCAAAAATGGATTGAGTTGGAGGATGTTTAATGAAATTTATAGAGCAGCTTTTTGAAGGGATTTTATGGAATACCCGCTTTTTTGTCCTGCTTGCGGTTATTTTTAGCATGCTGGGCGGAATTGCGCTTTTTATTGTAGCAAGCGATGATGTTTTGGGTGTAGCGAAAATGGTTTACAGTGTATATGTTAATCATGCGCATCCTGAGAAGTTTCATGAAGAGCTGGTCGGCAATTTAATAGGCGCTGTGGATTTGTATCTAATGGCAATTGTTATGTTTATTTTTGGATTTGGGCTTTATGAACTGTTTATTTCAAAAATAGATATTGCGGCAAAAAGCGGCGCTTCTAGAATTTTAGAGATAAAATCTTTAGATGAATTAAAAGACAAGCTGGCAAAAGTAATTATTATGGTTTTAATAGTCAGCTTTTTTAAAAGGGTGCTGCATACCCACTACAGCGGTGCTTTGGAACTGCTTTACTTTTCATTTGCTATTTTTCTTTTAGCACTTTCACTATATTTTATGCATAAAGGCGGTCATAATCATGAGTAAAATTTTTGTAGATGCCTGTTTTGGCAAAGAGACACCATACACACCGGTTTGGATGATGCGCCAAGCCGGCAGATATTTACCTGAATATATGGAGGTAAGAGAGAAAGCAGGAGATTTCTTAACTCTTTGCCACGCACCTGAAATGGCAGCAGAAGTTACACTGCAGCCTGTTGATATTGTGGGCGTAGATGCCGCGATTTTATTTAGCGATATTTTGGTTATTCCTAACGAGATGGGAATGGATTTGCGCTTTGAAAAGGGCGAGGGTCCTATTTTTGACAAACCGATTAAAAGTATGGAAGATGTAGAAGCGCTTTTGGGCGGCGAAGAGGCGGCAGATAAACTTACTTATGTTT
>JALVXO010000271.1 GCA_027022775.1 Campylobacteraceae bacterium | reverse complement strand
AATCCACGGTTTATGAAACAGATAAGTTTTGCTTCCTATCTTCCAAGCATCACATCATTAAAATGTCGGGGTGAGGGCACCCCGACCTACGTTCTGATTACGGAATACGGATTACAGATTATTTTCTAATCTCTAATTTCTAATCTCTAATTGGGCCCTGGATTCCTGCTTTCGCAGGAATGACGCAATCTAAACTGTCACTGTCCACTGTCACTGTCACTAATTGTGCGGCACGGCCGCACCTACATTCGGAATACGGAATACGGATTACAGATTACGGTTAAAGAGAAGATAAACAAACTTGAAATTTCTCTTGCATTCGGAATACGGAATACGGATTACAGATTACGGAGTTTAAATTATCAATTATCCTCAATCCTCAAACCTAAATCAACAACATTGCGGGCTAAGCCCGCTTTTAGAGGAGGATTTTTTGGTTTATCTTAAAAAACTTATAGGGGGGGGGGGGGGGCTGGTTAAACCCCAAAATTTCTTTTTCTACAATACTAAAGGAGGAGGATTAAAAAATTTTATAATCTATTAGAAAAAGTGGTGGCGCGGCGGACGGGACTCGAACCCGCGACCTCCTGCGTGACAGGCAGGCATTCTAACCGGCTGAACTACCGCCGCAAATTTAAAAGTGGTGGTCGCTAGTGGACTCGAACCACTGGCATCTACCTTGTAAGGGTAGCGCTCTACCAACTGAGCTAAGCGACCAGTTTAACTTAAATGGCGACCCTTAGAGGATTTGAACCTCTGTGACTGTGCGGAAAACACAGCATCCTTGGCCACTAGATGAAAGGGTCATCTAGCCCATTAAGTCATAATAAAAAGTGGTGACCCGTCTTGGATTCGAACCAAGGGCCCACTCCTTAAAAGGGAGTTGCTCTACCGACTGAGCTAACGGGTCATTGAGACTTAAACCGCTTTTTGCGTTTAAGTGGCGTAATTATAGCTTGTTAATTTTATAAAGTCAAGGGTTTTTTGAAAAATTTTTAATTTTTTTTAAAAAAATCGAAAAAACCCTCTTCTGAGAATATCAGCATCTTTAAAGCCGCTCTTGCAGACTGTTCCTGTACAAACGCTCTGTCGCCTTCGAAATGGTACTCTTTTATCTCTTTTTTGTCTCCGTTTTTAACGCCTATAAATACGGTGCCCACCGGTTTGTCGTCTGTTCCGCCTGTTGGGCCTGCAATTCCGCTGATTGCAAGTGCAATATCTGCTTTAGCTCTCTCTTGCGCGCCGTCAAGCATTTCAGAGACGCACTCTTTGCTTACAGCGCCAAAATTTTGTAAAGTCTCCCCTTTAACACCTAGCCACTCTTTTTTAATATCGTTGGAGTAGGCTACAATTGTCCCTTTAATTATATTTGAAGCGCCGCTTACAGATGTCAGTTTTGCTGCCAAAAGGCCGCCGGTGCAGCTCTCTGCACATGTTATTGTTTTTTCTTTTGCAGTGAAATACTCTACGATAGCTGCACGCAAAGAGCGCACAGGCAGCAGTTTGATTTTTAATTTGTCTTCAGATTTAGCCAGGGCGCACTCACCTTTGCTCTTTTCCACTTTTAAGTTATACCAGGTAGGAAGCAGTTTAATTATAGATACATTATCTTTTAACTTTTTCTCTATGTTTAAGAGTGTATCTTCATCGCCAAAAAGTTTGAAATTGCTAATATTTCTGTTTAAAATTCTAGCCGGTTCAGGAAGGCGCTTAAAGGGATATATTTTTTTTACAGAAAGAAGTGTGCCGTTTACACTGTAAAATTTGCCGTTTCCTTTTTCGATTGGAAGAAGCCCGTAACCCTCTTCAAGCTGTTTGCACACTTTATCAAAATAGATATCCATAACAAACATTGCGGCAGGAAGTTTTTTGAATTTTAAAATGTTAAAAACATCATCTATTGTCTCTTTTGTATAGGTTGGGAACCTGTCTACATGAGTAGCATCATTTACAAATTGGTAAACCCTCTCTATCTGCTCCCTTCTTACAAAATCGTTATACAAAGTTGCGCCAATAAATATAATGTAATCCGGTTTTTGTAATTTAGACATTTTTTACTCCTAAACCGCAAGTTGTTAACTATTATAACGAAATTGTAATAGAGTTTTAGTTATAATCTGCCAATTTTTTAAGGATTTTTAAAATTTTTTTTAAGGGAAGCTAAAATGGATTACAAAGATACACTTTTGTTACCAAAAACCACATTTCCAATGCGCGGCAATCTGCCTGCTAATGAACCAAAAAGATATGCAAAATGGTTTGAGAATGATAAAAGTTACAAAAAAATGAAACAAAACAGGGAAGGCAGGGAGCTTTTTACACTTCATGACGGACCGCCGTATGCAAACGGAGAAATCCATATAGGGCACGCCTTAAATAAAATTTTAAAAGATATTATTGTTAAATACAACTATTTTCAGGGCAAAGCGGTGCGTTTTACGCCAGGCTGGGACTGCCACGGCTTGCCGATTGAGCAAAAGGTAGAAGAGAAAATAGGCAAAGAGAAAAAAGAGGCAATCGGGGTTACTAAATTTAGAGACCTTTGCCGCCAGCACGCTGCCAAATTTGTGGGGGTTCAAAAAGAGGGGTTTAAATCTCTTGGCGTTGTTGCCGACTGGGAGAACCCTTATATTACAATGGATTTTAAATTTGAGGCAAATATCTACAGAGCGCTTTGCGATATTGCAAAAGAGGGGCTTTTGGTAGAGAGAAGCAAGCCGATTTTCTGGTCGTGGGCGGCGCAGACGGCGCTTGCGGATGCTGAAATTGAGTATAAAGATAAAGAGGATTACTCTATTTATGTTGCATTTGAATTGCAAGAAGAGGCGAAAAAAGAGCTTGGGATTGATGGCAAAGCGGCAATTGTTATCTGGACAACAACTCCATGGACGCTTCCTGCAAATGTTGGCATTGCATTGCATCCAGAAGAGATATATGTGCTTACAAAAGATGGATACATAGTTGCAAAAAGCCGCCTAGAGGCGCTAGTAAATGAGGGGGTTTTAAAAAGCGCAGAGGTGGCAAAAGAGATTCCATCGGTAAGTTTAGAGCATAAAAAGGCTATAAATCCGTTAAATGGCAGAGAATCTTATGTTATTTTAGGCGATTTTGTAGAGCTAGATTCCGCTACTGGCGCTGTGCACTCTGCGCCGGGGCATGGTGAGGTTGACTATTTTGCATCGTTAAAATACAACTTGCCAGTAATTATGCCGGTTGATGACAAGGGGCTTTATGATGAGAGCGTAGTAGGGCTTGGACTGCTGCCTAACGCGCAAGAGTTTGTCGGTATGCATGTATTTAAAGCTAACGACAAGATTATAGAGCTTATGGGCGATGCGGTGCTTAAAGTTGATAAATTCACCCACTCATACCCATATTGCTGGAGAACCAAAAAGCCTGTAATTTACAGAGCCACAAAACAGTTTTTTATTGCAGTTGACAAGCCTCTAAAAAGCGCGGGCAAAAGCTTAAGGGAGATTGCGCTCGATTCGGTAAAAGATGTCTCTTTCTATCCGGCATGGGGCAAAAACCGCTTTGTGCCAATGTTAGAAGGCCGCCCGGACTGGTGTATTTCGCGCCAAAGAAGCTGGGGCGTGCCTATAGCATTTTTTAGGGTAAAAGCTACAAAAGAGCTTGTTTTAGATGAAAAGGTGTTAAATTTTGTGGCTATGATTTTTGAGCAAAAAGGGTGCGATGCGTGGTATGATATGCCAATTGAGCAGCTTCTGTATCCAGGCAGCGGATATAAGCCCCAAGAGCTTGAAAAAATTACAGATGTTTTAGATGTATGGTTTGACAGCGGCTCTACATGGTATGCGGTTTTGAAATCCAGAAATTACGATGCGGGCAGTTTCCCTGCCGACCTTTATCTGGAGGGAACCGACCAGCACAGAGGGTGGTTCCAAAGCTCTATGCTTGTTAGCGGCGCGATTGAGAAAAAAGCCCCATACCAAGCCCTTTTAACCCACGGCTTTACAGTTGATGAAAAGGGCGAAAAGATGAGCAAATCCAAAGGCAATGTTGTTGCGCCGCAAGCTGTTACAAAACAGTTTGGCTCTGAAATATTGCGCCTTTGGGTGGCTTTGAGCGATTATCAAAGCGATTTAAAAATTAGCCAAAACATTTTGAAACAGACCGCCGAACAGTATAGAAAAATCCGCAACAGTTTTAGGTTTTTGCTTGCAAACCTGGATGGATTGGAAGAGATTTTAGAGCTGGATAAATTTGGGCAGATTGACAGATGGATTTTGAGCAAAGCAAAAGAGGTGTTTGATGAATTCAATGCTTTAATGGGCAAATATGAATTTGCAAGAGCGTTTAACCTGCTTAATAATTTCTTAACAAACGAATTAAGCGGCATCTATATGGATTTGTGCAAAGACAGGCTATATTGCGATGCCAAAGAGTCTTTAACAAGACGCGGCGCGCAAAGCGCTATGTATCTGATTGCCAAATCTATGCTGGCACTTGTTGCGCCGGTTTTAACCTACACAGCAGATGAGGTTATAGAGCATGCGCCGCAAATTTTTAAGCAGGGTATGGAAGATGTATTCGATTTAGAGTATTCTCCGCTGCCGGAAGTTAAGAATACGCTTGATAGCGGGCTTTTAATTAAAGCAAGAGAGAGCTTCTTTGAAAGCATAGACAAGCTTAAAAAAGATAAAGTAATCAAAACAACGCTAGAGCTGGCAATTGTGGGCGATGCTTCGCTGTTTGGTTTTGAAAGCGCCAAAGATTTAGAAGATTGGTTCGGTGTAAGCCAGTTTGTAAATGAGAGCACTAAAGAGGTGCTTGCAACTTTTAAAGCGGGAGAGAGCGAATTTAAAATTGTTAAATCCGACGGCCACAAATGCCCAAGATGCTGGCGCTATACTAGCGAAGTAGAAGATAAATTGTGCAAAAGATGCAGCGAGGTGGTTAAGTAGTGGATTTAAGCAAGCCTGTAACAAATGAGTATATTTTTGGCGCAATAGGTTTAATTTTCGTTTTTGTGGCTATTGGTTTAGTAATTGTTCGATATTATAAGAAAAGAGTTTTCAGGAGAGATAATGAAGCTTAAAGAGGCGTTGAATTTAAGCAAAGAGGAGTTAAAATCTTTGCAAGAAGAGCTGCTTGCAAAGGCTAAAGAGAGCGATTTAAACGCTTATGTGGGTTTTGAGAGCGCCGGCGAAGGGGTGCCGGTATTAATTAAAGACAATATTCAGGTAAAAGATTGGAGCGTAACCTGCGCTTCTAAAATTCTGCAAGGCTACATTGCCCCGTATAATGCAACAGTAATCGAAAAACTTTTAAATGCCGGATTTGCACCGACAGGGCGGGCAAATATGGATGAGTTTGCAATGGGTTCTACAACCGAGAGCAGTTTTTACGGTCCAACCAAAAACCCGCACGATAAAACAAGGGTTCCAGGCGGCAGCAGCGGCGGAAGCGCGGCAGCGGTTGCGGCTGGCATTGCAATTGCCGCACTAGGCAGCGACACCGGCGGAAGCATCAGACAGCCGGCAGCTTACTGCGGAGTTGTGGGGTTTAAGCCAACTTATGGAAAAGTTAGCCGTTACGGCCTTGGGGCTTATGCCAGCTCTTTAGACCAAATTGGCCCAATTACCCAGGATGTTGAAGATGCGGCTATACTGTATGATGTTATTGCCGGATACGACAGCAAAGATTCCACCTCTGCAGATGTAGAGCATATAAGCATTGCCCAAAACCTTGATGCCGATAAAAAATACACAATCGCCGTAATCGATAACTATATTGCCCAAGCAAGCGAAGATGTGCAAAAAGCTTATGAGAGTGCGATAAAAGCTCTCGAAGATGCCGGCCATAAAATTGTGCACAAAAATATGACCAATACAAAGTATGACATCGCAACATATTACATTATCGCAACCGCCGAAGCGGCTACAAACCTTGCAAGATACGACGGAGTAAGATACGGCTTCCGCGCCGAAGGTATAAAAAACACTCACGATTTGTTCTTTAAAACCAGAAGCGAAGGTTTTGGCGAAGAGGTAAAAAGAAGAATTCTGCTTGGCAACTTTGTTTTATCTTCGGG
>JALVXO010000270.1 GCA_027022775.1 Campylobacteraceae bacterium | reverse complement strand
CAATATAAAAACAGTGACGGCTCTTTGGTTTCAGAAATAACAATAGAGGTTGATGAAGAGACATACAAAAAAAGCGCGGGAATAGATGAAGAAGAGGCGCTGCTGGAAGAGATAAACATTCTTAAAGCCAAAATGGAAAAAATGAAAGAGGTTTTAACCCCCAAAGAGCAGAAGCAAAGTCAGATAGACAGTGTAAAAAAGCTTTTAACAAGCAAAGGGTTAAACAGCAAATGGATCGATTTGATGCTTGACCCCTTTTTGGGAACGCAGGTTGCCGAAGATAAAAGCCTGCTTCTATCTTTTGTGTTAGAAGAGATAGAAGACTCTATACATATAAGCAAAAAAACAATTCCGGGCAGAATTAATATTTTTGTCGGCACTACAGGGGTTGGCAAAACCACAACAATTGCCAAAATTACCGGCTGGAGCGTATTAAAAGGGGTTGATCCAAGCAAAATAGCCCTGATAAATTTAGACAATTTCCGTGCGGCAGCTTATGAGCAGCTGGGCTTTTATGCCAAAAGCATGGGTGTAGATTATTACTGTCCGCAGGATGAGAAAGAGTTGGCAGAAACCATAGACTCTCTGGCGCATAAAGATTTGATTCTAATAGACACTGCCGGCAGTTCCCCTTATGATTTAAAAAAACTTTTAGGAACCGTAGAGTATTGCAAAAGTATTCAGGGTGCAGATGAGCTTAACGCTACGCTGGTTGTATCGGTAACTTCAAAATATAGCGATTTAAAAGATATATATGAGCATTTCTCTTTTTTAAATATCTCTAATGTTATTGCAACAAAATTTGACGAAACAAAAAAGGTTGGAAATCTTATAGCCTTTTTACTGGAGAGCAAACTGCCTGTCTCCTTCTTAAGCACCGGACAGGAGGTCCCAACAGATATAGAGATAGCCACAAAGCGCCGAATTTTAGAAGCGTTTATCGGTGATATAAAAGATTGAATTTATTTGTGGATAATATGCCAACATATGTGAATTTATTTAAAAGTAAAATATTTTTTGTTAAAATAGAGATATATAATTTTTTAAAGGTTTTTTTTGGATGAAAATTTAGACAATTTAGTAATATGCAGCAAATGCCATACTGTTCATAAAAAAATAGATTTGCCGTATAAAAAAGTGGCAAAATGTGCAGTGTGCGGCAATAAACTCTATTCAGATGTAGAGAATGCTTTTTATAAAGCGGTTTCTTACTCTGTAACCGCGCTTATACTTTTTGTAGTGGCAAATCTTTATCCGATAATAAAAGTTTATATAGGTTCTAATCAGAGTATTTTAACTATTCCTTCAATGGTGGCAACACTTTTTGATGAAAATTTTTATGTTGTAGGTTCAATTGTTCTGGTTGTGATTTTTATTGCCCCCTTAAGTGTTATTTTTTCATATTTAGCACTTTGGGTTTTAACCTATTTTAAGATATATAAAAACTTTTCCAAACATATAATCTCTTTTCTTATGGTTAGCAGAAACTGGGCGATGGTTGATATTTTTGGAGTAAGCATACTTGTTGCGCTTGTTAAGCTGTTTGGATATGCGCAAATTCAGCCAGGTGTTTCGGCTTATGCGCTTGTACTGTTTATTTTGGTAGATTTAATATTTTTAAAATCTATCAAACCGGTAGAACTGTGGACATATTTCAGCAGGGCTTATGATGGAAAATAGATATATTAGATGTCCATATTGCGGAAGTGTCAACTATAATAAAGATGAAGTAATTTACTGCCGCAACTGCCACAATAAAATAGGAAGCAAAGTAGAGGCAAACCTTCATACAGCCTGGGCAATGCTTGTTACAGCTGTCATTTTTTATATAATTGCAAATATTTATCCTATTTTGGTTATTGATAAATTTGGTGTAACATCTCAAAATACAATTATAGGCGGTGTAATTGCCCTTTGGGATGAAGGTTCATATCCGATTGCCCTTATTATATTTTTTGCCTCTGTTTTTGTGCCTTTGCTGAAGTTTTTTTTGATATTATATATTTTAACAAACTACAAAAAGCCAAAAAAAGGAAGCAAAAAAGTAGATCAGGCAAAACTGTACCATTTTACAGAAATTATAGGTCCATGGTCTATGATAGATGTGTTTGTAGTTTCTATTTTAGCAACGGTGGTGCATTTTGGCAATATTAAAATAACAGCAGGAATTGGTGCTACTGCTTTTGTTTTAATGGTTTTTTTTACAATGCTTTCAGCTATGTCTATAGATATTAGATTAATAAAAGAGGGTGCAAGTGGAAATTAAAGAACCTGTGGTATCAGAGAGAACTTTTAAGTTTTTAACATCAATCTGGATAGTGCCGTTTATTGCTCTGCTTATTGGCGGATGGCTTGTGTATGAACACTTTAGCAAACTAGGACCCGAAATAAAAATAGAATTTAAAGACTGCGGCGGACTGGTTGCAGGGCAGAGTGTCATAAAATTTAGGGATGTTCCAGTAGGGAGGATTACTAAAATAGAGATAAATAATGATAAAGAGGGTGTTATTGTTTATGCACGAATAAATAAAGATGCCGAAGCTTTTTTGAATGAAACTACAAAATTTTGGATTGTTAAAGCAGAAGTTGATTATTCCGGAATTAAAGGAATAGAGACAATTTTAAGCGGCTCTTATATTAAAATGTATGCAAAAAAAGGAAATAAAGAGTTAAGAGAATTTGAAGGGTTAGATAGTCCGTATATAGATATTAATAATGGATACTATTATGTAGTAGAATCAGATTTTCCCATAAAAGTTAAAAAATCAACTCCAGTTTATTACAAAGGTATTCAAATAGGCGAAATTGATAATGTATCTTTAGATACACAAAACAGAAGAATAATTCTGGTTGTCAGAATTTATAAAGAGTATGGCGAAATGGTTAATGCCAGTACTAAATTTTGGGTGCAGAGTCTTATTGATTTAAAGCTAAATGATAACAGGCTCGAAGTTAATATGGCGCCTCTTCCTATATTGCTTTTAGGCGGTATAGCTCTTGATACAGATTTTAGCAGACAGTATGATAAAGGATATTCTAAAATTTATAAATTGCATAAAAGCAAATATGATGCAAAACACAAACAGATTGGTGTTGCTAAACCTCAATGGGAAAAGTTTCTTTTTAAATTTAAAGGCAATGTATCTTCATTAGAAGAGGGAATGCCTATAAAATACAAAGGTTTTAAAATAGGCAGAATTGATAAAATTAAAATTTCATATAATAAAAATTACAAAGGTTTCGAAGCAGAGTGTACAGGGGTAATAAATGTATCCAGTTTCAGTACTAACGAAAGCGACGGTTTTAATAACTTTAAAGAGTTAGCAAGCGGAGGAATAGTTGCAGAGCTTGAAAAAACAAATCCGCTCTTTAATAAGTCTATTATTACTTTGAACGAAAATAATTCCTCTAAAACTGTTTTGGTTAAAGATAGTAAATATAAAGCGTACACAATTCCCACAAAAGAGTTTAAAGCTAGCGGTATTATGGCACAGCTTTCTAAAACTATGGATAAATTGAACAGTTTAAATTTAAAACACAGTTTAAGCAATTTAGATGATGTCTTAAAAACATCAAAAGAGTTAATAAAAACTTCAAAAATTGCAATCTCAAATTTAAACAGAGTAATTTCCGATAAAAACTTTAAATCATTAAGCAAAAATTTGAACAAAACATTAAAAAATTTAAGTTCTACAATTCAAGAGACAAAAAAGGTGCTTAAAGGTTATGGAAGCGATTCCCTTTTTGCAGATAAACTTGAATCAACATTAAAAGAGCTTCATGATACAAGCGAAGCTACAAATGAATTGTTAAGAAAACTTAATAAAAAGCCAAATGCGCTTATTTTCGGGGAGTAAAATGAGATTTATATATATATTAACAATTGCTGCAATGTTGGCTGGATGCAGCTCTAAAAACAGCGGTTTTGTTTTATCTAAAAGCGGCATACCTCAAATTGCTTCTTCAAAAGTTCAAATAGGGGTACAAAAAGTTGAGGTACCCGACTATTTAAACAGTGATAAAATATTAATTAAAGAGGGGCTTGAGGTTAAAGAGTTAAATGCCCAATTTGCACAGACGCCTGCCAAACTTTTTACTGCTCAGGCAATTTCTGTCCTGAAAAAATCGCTTAACAATCCAAATGTATTTTTATATCCGTGGGATGTAGATAAAAAAAGAGGTTATATTATAAAAATAGATATTGATGATTTTCTTTATCAAAATGGAAAAGTTGTTTTAAGCGGAAGTTATTATATTAAAAGTGCTGACGGCATAGCTGTAAAATCCAGCAATTTTAATTTGAGCAAAACTGCCGGCAAAGACTCTTATGAAATTATAGAAAAATTAAGCGAGCTTTATAATAATCTTTTATTGGAAATTGCAAAAAATATTAATGGATAAGAAAAAAATATTAATTTTTTCTTAAACTTGATTGACATCGACTAAACTTTTTTGATATAATAAGGCTAATTTTCAAGTAGGAGCAGGTCGATGGCAAAGAGTTTGTATGAAACTTTAGGGGTCAGTGAAAACGCAACACAAGATGAGATTAAAAAAGCGTATAGAAAACTTGCAAGAAAATACCATCCTGATATTAATAAATCTCCAGAAGCGCAAGAGAAATTCAAAGAGATAAATGCAGCTTACGAAGTGTTAAGCGATCCTGAGAAAAAGGCAAAATATGACCAGTTTGGCGACCAGATGTTTGGCGGCCAAAGCTTTAGTGATTTTGCGCATTCTCAAGGACCAGGAGTTGATTTAGATGAAATTTTAAGAGCAGTCTTTGGAGGCGGCGGTTTTGGCGGTTTTAGTTCCGGAGGTTTTAGTTCTGGAGGTTTTAGTTCTGGAGGCTTTGGAAGCAGCGGTTTTAGCTCGCGCGGCGGTTTTGGCAGCAGCGGCTTTGGCGGCGGGTATGGAACGCCAAATTTGGATAAAAAAATTGCAATTACAGTGCCGTTTATAACTTCGGTTATAGGCGGAAAACACCATATTACTTTAGATAACGGCGAAAGTTTCGATATTAAAATCCCTGCCGGTATAAAGACTGGAAAAACATTAAGAGTAAGAGGCAAAGGAAACAGTTATCAAGGACACAGGGGCGATTTGTTAATAACTGTAACTGTTGCACCTTCGCCAGAGTATGAAAGAAGGGGCGACGACCTGTATAAAACAATAGATGTTCCGCTTAAAACCGCGCTGTTTGGAGGTAAAATAGAAGTAGAAACACCAGAAAAAAAAGTTACGCTAAAAGTGCCTAAAAATACAAAAAACGGTCAAAAATTTAGACTAAAAGATAAAGGTTTTCCTAAAGCCGGCGGCGGAAGAGGCAATATGTATCTGGTAGCAAATGTAATATTGCCAGATGTTGACAGTTTAAGCAGCGAACTTAAAGAGTGTTTGGAAAAACTACCATCGTAAGGAGGCAAAATGCACAGTTATGATGAACCGGTTTATCTGATAAGCATTGTGGCGTCGATGCTGAATATCCATCCTCAAACATTAAGGCAGTATGAGAGAGACGGGCTTATTAAACCTTCGCGCACACAAGGAAGAATGCGCCTCTATTCCCAAAGAGACATTGACAGGATGAAAATGATTTTACGCCTCTCAAGAGAGCTGGGGGTTAATATTGCAGGTATCGATATCATTTTGCGTTTGAAAGAGCAGATGGAAGAGATGGAAAAAGAGATAGAGCGTCTAAAAGATGAGCTACGCTCTGTAAACAGGCTGGGTTCTGTGCCAAAGTCAAAAGCAGTGGTTAAAAAGAGCAGGTGTGATATTATTATATTTGATGATAAAGATTAGGACATAGTTATGAACCATGAAATAATTAGAAAAAAAGTTTTAAAAATTTATATCGATAATACCGATAGATATAATGGTGAGCTGCTCTGGAAGCATATATTAAACAGTGCCAAAGAGCATAAATTAGCTGGAGCTACTGTTTATAAAGCAGTTGCCGGTATGGGAAGCCACGAAACAATCCATACTTTCGATATATTTAATCTCTCTAACGAAATGCCGATTGTTATTGAAATAATTGACGACCATAAAAAAATAACAGCTTTTTTAAAC
>JALVXO010000269.1 GCA_027022775.1 Campylobacteraceae bacterium | reverse complement strand
TTAAGCAAACAGGCAGTGCTGGGGCTGGAGCAAATTTATGAATTTGTTAAAATAATTTATTTTTTTAACAGTTTAAAAGCGCAGACATTAACTCCGCTTTGGCAAAAGTATATCGATAATATTGATATACCTGCAGAACTTTTAGAGATGGCCGGTTATTTTAACGAACGCGGTGTTATAGACAGCTCCAAAGAGAGTGAACTTTACGATATTGAAAGAGCGCTAGAATCTATAAAACAGGAGCAGAAAGAGAAACTGGCAAAAATATTAAGCTCTTCAAGTTTAAAAGAGTTTCTTGTTGACAGTCAGATACATCTTTATTACGGGCAGGAGAGCCTGCTTGTGCGCGGGGGATTCAGCAAGGTTTTAAAAGCAAATGTTATAGGGCGCAGCAGCGGCGGTTACTTTTATGTTGTGCCGCAGGCGCTGGAGGATTTAAAAGCTAAAAGAAGCAGAATTTTAGACCGTCAGGCAGAAATTTATGCAAAATATGCGAAAGAGTTTTCTGCGCTAATGCACAAATGGTGGCGCTTTTTGCAATTTATAAACAGGGAGTTCGATAAAATCGACCATTATAATGCAAGAGCGCTGATGTTAAAAAAGGGCGATTTGAACCTTATTTTGCCAAAGCGCTCAAAACGGATTTTGCTTGAAGAGTTCAAACACCCCGCAATTAAAGACCCGGTGCCGGTAAATATAGATTTTAACAAAGATATAATGTTAATAACCGGGGTAAACGCAGGCGGTAAAACGATGCTTTTAAAATCGATATTAAGCGCGGTTTTTATGAGCAAGTACTTAATTCCCTACGCATGCAACCCGCATAAAACCGAAGTAGGAAGCTTTGAAAATATAGAAGCGATTTTAGATGACCCGCAATCTGTTAAGAACGATATTTCTACATTCGCCGGCAGAATGATAGAGTTTAAAAAACTTTTTTCTTTAAAAGATGCGATTGTCGGGGTTGACGAGATAGAGCTTGGAACCGATGCAGACGAAGCGGCAGCGCTGTTTAGGGTGCTTTTGGAAGATTTGAGCGGCAGGGGTTTAAAATTTATAGTAACAACCCACCACAAGAGGCTTGCATCTTTGATGGCGACAAATGAGAGTGTAGAGCTTATTGCCGCACTTTACGATGAAGAGAACCGACGCCCTACATACAGCTACTTAAGCGGGACAATAGGCAAAAGTTACGCATTTGAAACCGCTTTCAGATACGGCATAGAGAAGGGTCTGGTTGATAAAGCGCGCCGTTACCTTGGAGAGGATAAAGAGAAAATTTCCGAACTTATAGAGCGCTCTACCCAGTTAGAGATGCAAATGAAGCAAAAACTCCAAGAAGCGCAAAAACAGCTTGAAGAGGCGAAATTAAAAGAGCAGAAAGTGCAAAATTTAAAAGAGCGGCTGGAGAGCGAATATAAAGAGAAACTGTTTAAACTGGAGCAGAGTTACGCAACAGCCTTAAAAAAGGTGCAAGAGGCGCTTAAAAAGGCTGAAAACCCCGATGCAAGGCGTTTGATTAACCAAGCCCATAAAGCAAAAAGCAGTGTTCAAAAACCTAAAGAGGAGGCGCCAAAAGAGTTAAAGCCGGGCGATTTGGTGCTTTACAGAAATAAAAAAGCAACAGTAATCAGCCTTAAAGCCAAAGAGGCGATGATAGAGGTAAACGGTATGAAAATGCGCGTTCCAAAATCGCAGCTGAAAGTTGCTAAAAATATCAAAGCGCCAAAAGCCCCTGTTAAAGTGAGTGTAAAAGTGGATAAACCAAACAGCGGCAAAATGGTATTAAAACTGCTGGGAAAAAGAGCCGATGAGGCAGAAGAAGAGATTCAAGACTTCCTCTCAAACGCCCTTTTGCATGGATTTAGCGAAGTAGAAATAATCCATGGCACAGGAACAGGCGTTCTTATAAAAGTTGTAAATGAATTGTTAAAAAAACACCCGCGTGTAAAAAGTTTCGAACGTGTAAAAGGAAACATGGGTGCAACTTTGGTTAAGCTTTAAAGTGTAAAGGCTTTTATTTACTCCAAAATTTGCATTCAGAGGGGTCAATTAATAAATTTTATACTCCTCTTTTTTAACTCTTCTAAACTTTTCTTTGCCATATTGGAAACTTGACTATTGCTGTCTTTTGCGTACATTTTAAGAATTTTTGCAAATTTTGGAGATAGGTTGTGTTGAATTTCTCTTAAAACCATCAGTTTAAAATAGAGAGTATCAGAGTGCAGATACTCTAAAGCTTTTTTATTCAGATAATTGTATATCTGTTCAAAATGTTTTCTGTCTGCCGGGGATAAAAGTTTATATTTTATCTGATTTAATTTTGCTTCATCAATGTCGTAATTTTGCAAATCTATGCGGGCTGCTTTGGTACTGTATGCTTGTGCCCAGATGGCCAGCAGATGGTTTAAATTGTAATAAGTTTTGTACGCTCCTTTATGATTGCTATCATAAACAGCTCCATCTTTACAGTTTAAATATATTTCCATATCATCAAACATTACTCCAATTGGCAGAAATTTTTTATTTATTGCTTTACTCTGCTTGTAAGCCTGTTTAATCTCTTTAGCACTGTAGAGATATATATCTCCTATAAATTTAGCCCCATTATGCCACTTTAAAACTTTTTTAAGAGTTTTAGGAATTTTGCAAGGATAACCGGCTATTTTTAAATCTCCTTTATATGGCGGCGGCTGGGTAATATTGTTTTCTTTAAAATATTTATCTAAAAGCTTCATGGATTTTTCTATATCATAACCCTCTTTTGGAGCTTTGGTAAGTTTATAAAAAGTGTAAATTTTATCTGAAAAACGCCTTGTTTCTTCTATCTGTTCTGCTGTCAGCTTACTGTAAGGGTTGTTTTTTAAATCATACTCTACATAAGCTGCAAAAAATGCCGGGGCAAAAAGTGTTAAATAGAATAAAATACCCAAAATGCTAAACAGTATGCCAGGTTTTTGGATTTTTAAAATATTCAGGGCTTTTTGGGCAATTGTAACTTTGCTGCTTAAATCGCTATTTTTAAAATCCGGATTTTTGCAAATAAATTCTATTATAGAATCTCTATTTTTACTGTTTTTCAGCCCGCTTAATAATTTAGAAACTTTAAAGCTCTGTCCCAGACCGACCGCAACAGCTGCAACAAATATTAAAAGTATTGCATCTTGAAAATAAAACACAGCTGCTGTTAAAATAACCAATCCTGCAAGATAGAAATAAAACTGCCCTTTGGGAAAACGCAAAAGAAGAAGAACTTCAACAATTCTGCCGCCGTCTAGCGGATATATTGGAAGCAGGTTTAAATAATTTATAACTATAGATATAATTGCAAACTCATTTAAAAAGCTCTCATAAGTTCCAAAATATCCTTTATGAGTAAGTATAAAAACTTCCAGCACCGTTCCCAAAATAATTCCGGGGAGCGGACCTGCTAGCAGTATAATAAACTCTTGATAAGCTTTTTTATTCTCTTTTTCCCCAATTGCAGCAGCGCCAAAAGGCAGGAAAAAAATACCTGTGTTTTTATAACCGAAAAGCCGCATAGCCAGATAATGCCCAAGTTCATGAATTAAAAGAACCAAAAAAAGAGCTAAAATATACTCAAGAGAACTCCCTAGCAAGATAAAGAGTGTAATAAACGCTATGCCGGAAATTAAAAAAAGAGTAATGGAGGCGGAGTTGTTGAATTTATCTTTGCTGTAATTCTCAAGCTGTGTCAAAAGCATGCTTTTGCAATTTTCTGTTTCTAAATAATCCCCATTTTTGCTGTTTAAAATCTTTTGAAACTTTTTATGTCCATCTATAGATTTTTTTACAAATCTCCAAAGTTTTAAGGATGGTTTGTAACTGTAATAGCTGCCGTTTAATTTTACAAAACCGCTCTCTTTGAAGGCATTGAGCAGATTGCTGTGCAGATAGTTGTAAAAAGCTTTTATGTCCTCTTTAGAGAACGGCTGGTTAACAATATTCTTACCCTCTTTTTTCATATTTTCTAAATGCTTTTGGTAAACCTCTCTCCAGTCTCCCAAATAGTGGTCGTAAATATAAAAATTATCAGCAAATGCCGGATAGTAGTGTTTCTGTCCATTCATAGTCCAGCAAACTGTACCATCATCATAAAAAGTGAAATATTCAACCACAACTGCCTCTAAAGAGTATTTAAAGGGTTTTGTCTCTATAACAGCTTTAATCCCGTTTTCTGGATTATAATAATAGAAGTTATACACAGTAATATTTTTGCCGACAAAAATTTTGTCTAGTTTTGCAATATATTCAAGTTTAAAACCGTTCTCGTAAAGAAAGTTTTCATAAGAAGAGACATTTTGTAATATCTTTTCATCTATCTCTTTGCGGGTAATAATTTTTACCGAAACATCACGGTAAATTTTTATACCGAGCATCTTGAAAAAGCCAAAAATATTTGATGCATAAAAAAGAAAAAGAGCAACGGCAATCCAAATGTAAATAGAATCCATTATCTAAAATTCCCAAAATTAAGAGGTGCTTTTAAATCAAGTTTTTTAACCGCAGCGATAACTTTTTGCAAATCATCTATCTTTTTGCCGCTTACTCGCACCTCATCTCCCTGGATAGAGGGGGTTACTTTCAATTTTAAATCTTTTATCGCTTTTACGATTTTTTTAGCTTCATCTTTCTCTATTGTGTCGACAATTTTATAAATCACTTTTACATTACCGCCGCTTATGCCCTCTTTTTTTATCTCTTCAAGCGATTTTGGCGAAAGCCCGCGCTTTATCATCTTGCTGATAACTATATCTTTTAAAGCATCTATTTTGCTGTCGCTTGAGCTTGAGAGGCTTAAGGTTTTTGCCTTTTCATTTAATTCAATTTCAACCATTACACCCTTAAAGTCAAAACGGTTGCCAACCTCTTTTTTAGCCTGTTCGATGGCATTTTTCATCTCCATAAAATCCAGCTTGGCTGTAATGTCAAAATAGTGCTCTTTTGCCTTTGCCATAGCTTTTTCCTTTATTTTTTAATAGAAGTATAGCATATTTACATTTATCCCAAAAAAATTTGCATTAGCCAATACTCTATCTGTATTGGTCATTGGCAGTATGTGTATTGTGGCAAAGCCTTTTGCCTGTGCGGTTCGCTTCGCTTAAGACGCTGCGGTTTCGAAGCTACAAACGGCGAGCAGCGTTAAAAAAAGTTAAACTGCTTTAACTTTTTAGCTGTGAGCGGGTAAGCGTTTATGCACACTTGCATAGCGTCCCTGCAGTTGTCGTTTGCTTAACGCTTTTGCCTCCGCGGTTCGCTTTGCTCAGGACGCTGCGGTTTCGAAGCTACAAACGATACGCAGGTATCGTTTGCTTAACGCTTCTCATCTCCCAAGTGTGTCTGTGTTTTTTCTGGCACTCCTGCTGCTAAGCATCAACGTATCTGATGTACCTTCTAATGCAAAATTTGAGATAAATGCAAAATACTAATAAAAAAGCTTGATAGTAAAATTAAGGGAATGGGTTTAAGTGTGACAGAAGTGAAGGGGTTTAACTTTTTTGAGAAAATCAAAAAAGTGGCAAAGAGATTTTACCTCTCTAAGTGCCGGTGTGCAGCACACCTAAAAGCTCTATAATATCCTGCGGGAGCATATAGTAGTTTGGTTTATTAAATTTTTGCGAAGCAAGTGCGAGTGCAAGTGAACCGCTTATTGCGGCATCTGGGGCGCTGTAGCCTTGTGCTAAAAGCGCGGCGATTAAGCCGCTTAAGACATCTCCGCTGCCCCCTTTTGCCAAAACGGGCTTGCCAAGCGGGTTAACAAAAATTTTGCCCTTTTTGGCGATTATCGGGTTTGCGCCTTTTAGCAAAAGGGTGCAGTTTGGATATTTTAAGCTAAACTCCCTGGCAAGTTTAAAACGGTTTTTTTGAATTTCGCTAACGCTTAAATCTATATTTTTAAGCAGCTTTAAAACCGAGCTAAACTCTTTTGGATGCGGGGTTATTACAACCTCTCTTTTTTGTTTTACAATTTCTAAAAGCTCTTTTTTATAAAGCGCATCAGCATCTAAAACTATCGGTATATCGGAATTAATTACCTCTTTTTGCAGCATCTCTTTTTCAAAAAACTCCCCAAGCCCCATGCCGATTGCAATTGCGGT
>JALVXO010000268.1 GCA_027022775.1 Campylobacteraceae bacterium | reverse complement strand
AGCGGAACATATAAAGTTGGCAAAGAGACTGTAGATTCAGAAAATAAAAAAGCTACCGAATTGGATATTCACGGGAAAAGCCCTGAAGAGTTTGATTATTATACAATGTATAGAATTCTTGAATCTGGAAATCTGGCATTAGCTCATGGCAATGATGAAAATGAAGATGAAGAAGATTGCGGAGAGACTGCAGAAACCAGATGTAAATATATGGATGATGACGGTTTTATAAGAGTAAAATAAACATTTTTGGCTTTGAGAATAGTAAAAATTTTAACCCAAATTTTGCATTACTATACTTTGGTTAATGCAAAGTTGGGTTGAAAGCATAAACCAGTAAAATAATAAATTTTATGCCTCAGAAGTGCTAAAAATTTCTAAATTGCAACTTTATATCTTTTCTTAATTTATTTAAATCAAGCTCTTTAACAGGGGTTTTGATATTTCCCAGAGTTTTATCTGAATATGAAAATTTTTGAAGAATATATCTCTTCTTGAAATTCATATTTTTTAATATATTTACTATTTTATTAATATCTTCTTCTAATAAATCAGTATGAACAGTTGTTCTTATCTCATAATCGGCACTATTTTGTTGTAAAATTTCTATGGTTTTTATCAGGTTATCGTATAAGTTGCTTTTGGTTACTGTGTAAAATTTCTCTTTTGGAGCTTTAAAATCTACTGCAAAATAATCAGCCAGTCGGTTTTTGCATAGCTCTTCTATAATTTTAGGCCTGCTGCCGTTTGTATCTATTTTAATTTTAAATCCAAACCTATTAATTTTTTGGCACAACTTTACTATATCGTTATAGAGTGTGCACTCTCCGCCGTTTAAAACTGCTCCTTCCATCAAATTTACTCTTTTTTTTAAAACTCAAACAGTGTTTTGGCAGAAATAGAATTTTTTTTATTAAAATTTACTATTTCTGGATTGTGGCAATAGGAACAGCGCATATTGCATTTTGCAATCCAGACAATAGCCGCTGTCTGGTTTGGGTAATCAAGCGTGCTAAAAGGGGTTATATCACAAATAGAAATCTCAATATTTACAATATTATTTTAAACTTTGGGCTTTTCTTTTTCTCATCTGTTCTATCATCTCTTCTGTGATTTCTACCTGGATACCCGAAACAACCTCTTTATCTCCGCTTGGAGAATAGTAATTCATAGCAACAGGTTCTGGCTCTTTATGGCAGCCGCTTAAAACAGCAGACATAGCAACGAGAGTTATTAGAATAACTTTTTTCATGTCAAATCCTTCCCTTTATAAGTTTGCAATAAATACTGACAAAAACCCTAATATACCGCCAAAAATTCCGCCCCAAACTACAAGCCAATCCAAATGGTGCCTGATAAGTTTGGAGACCAAATCTTTTACTTGAGCGGGAGTTAATTCATCCAGCCTTTCCTTAACTATATTGTATAATATTTTTGTGACTTTGTCGTCATATTGGGACATATTAACAGATTCTTTTATATACGATTTAAATTTATCTGATGAAACTATCGATAAAATGGAACTTTTTGTCTTTTGAACAAATGTAACCCTTAGTAACTCTAGCGACTTTTCTCCACCGAACATATTTATAACTTGCCCAAGTTTTGACTCTATTAACCCGTTTTTTAAAGAGTCAAAAATTGGATTAAAATCCATTTTTTCAATAACAGGAGAGATATCCAGCCCTTTTTGTTCAAGAGACAAATACTCTTTAACCCTCTCTTTTGTAAAAAACTCTTCTATTATTAAATTTGCAATGGATTGTTTAATTTTTTCAAAGTTAAGCTCAATAACTCCAGAACCGTATACTAAAGGAACCTTATTGAATATCATATAAATTGCTGCTTGGTTGGTTATAGAACCTGACAGTGCAAATAATCCGGTGTAATAGAGGTAGTCGTGATAATTTTCAGGGAGATAAAATGAAGCCGCAATAAGCAAAACCGCTGCGGTATTTATAAGAAAACTCTTATTTGTCAATTTTAACCTTTTTGGTTTAACTTCTTAAATATAACCGTGTAACTGCCCCTAATAATGCTGCTATATTAACAAAAAACCAATTTAATGTCAAGTTTAAAGCAGATACTCTTTTAATCTTTTAATCCCCTTTTGCATATGCTCAATCTCTCTAGTGTATGCAAAACGCAGTTTTGTCTCTGTGCCGTTTTTGCCAAAATCAGCCCCAGGCGTTGCCGCTATATGCAGTTTGTGCAAAAGTTCATAACTAAAATCGATGCAACTGTTTGAATATTTGGATATATCGCACCAAAGATAAAATGCCCCCTGCGGTTTTACATCTATTTTAAAAATATTTTTAAGTTCCCCATATAGGTAATCTCTGCGCTTTTTATACTCATTTTTAACAAAGTTTAAATAGTCATAGTCAAATGCTTCCAGCGCCGCATACTGGCTTAAAGTCGGGGCGCTCAAATAGAGATTTTGAGCAATTGCTTCGGCAGGTTTAATTAAATCTTTTGGCAAAATCATCCATCCGATTCTCAATCCAGGCATGCAGAAATATTTGCTAAAACCGTTTATTACAATAGATTTTTTGCTAAACTCAAGTGCGCTGTGAGCTTTTTGCTCATAAACCAAACCGTGATACAGTTCATCTGAAATCAGCCATATACCTTCGCTTTTGCAATACTCTGCCAGCTCTTTTAAATCTCTTTGGGTGTAAATATTTCCCAGCGGATTTGAAGGGCTTGAGATGTGCAAAGCGTTTACCTTTTTCCCTTCCAAATCTTTTGGCTTTATAATATATCCATTTTCGGGATATATATTTATTGTTTCAACCTTTGCATCAACCATCACTGCAAAATTTTTGTAACAAGGGTATGAAGGGTCGGCAATTGCCAAAGTATCACCGCTGTTTAAAGTTAAAAGGTAAGCAATTAAAAATGCATTGCTGGTTCCAGGCGTAATTAAAACGGTATCGGGGTCTACTTCTATTTCATACTCTCTTTTATAATGGGCTGCTATCTTTTGGCGCAGCTGCAAAAGCCCCATGGTTTGGGTATATCCAAACTTTGAACCATCTATTGCATCTTTTAATGCTTTTTTTACTCCAAAAGAAGGCTCTAAATCGGGCTGTCCGATTTCAAAATGTATTGTATCGTCAAATTTTTGTGCTTCGCGCAGCAAATCCATCACTTTAAAAGAGCTGATTTTACTGTATCGCATGCTGTTACTTCTCTACTTTTTTTAAATATTGCCAAATTGCAAATGCAATCACTATCAAAGCAAGAGGTGCAAGATACGGTTTATCTTTTAAAAAGTTGTAAAATTTAATAATTGCATCGCTGGAGTAGTAAGCTGTAAAACCTATAACCGCAACAAAGAAAAAAGAGGCGAAAAAATTGTAAAAAACAAACTTTTTAAAATCATATTTTCCAAGCCCCATAATAATTGGAATAAGCGTTTTCACCCCATAAATAAACTTTTGTATAAATATTGCCAAAACCCCGTATTTTTTCATTAAAAGCCGGGTAAAAGCCAGTTTTCTTTTATGTTTTTCTAAATATTTATGTATCTCTTTTTTATTGTATCTGCCAAGGTAAAAAAGAAAATTATCGCCCAAAAAGTTAAACAGTGCTGCCACCAGCAGAGCATAAGCCAAGTTTATATGTCCAAGATATGCAAACACTCCGGCAGTTGCCACAATTAGCATAGAGCCGCCGAATGAAAAAAATGCAATTGCCAAATAACCCCAGGTTTCGAGTGAAGAAAAATCCATAAACTGTGCCTTTTTAGGCTAATTGTAACATAAAATATTTAAGCAGGTGCCAAAACTATTTGGCAATTACTATTACATCCCCGCCTTTTTCGATATTAACATTTATTTTAACAGTGCCGCTTAAATTTTCCCCCACTTTATAATATAAGTTTCCATTTTCATTTACACTTTTTTCTCTATGAAATGAAGGCTGCGGATAATAATTAAAAAAATTGATAGAACCAAGCTTATAAGTAATTCCTCCGTAAGAAGAGTATTTAAAATCACCGAAGTTATATCTTGGTTTAGAGGAATCCAGATTGGTTTTGTCGGATAATATAACAGCCTCTCCCCACTGGTTAACCAGCTCTTTTACATTTTTGCGGGTACTCTTTTCTAAAGCCTGCAAATCTTGATAATTGCTAAACATCAATTTATGCAAAATTTCTGCACCGTTATAGTTTCTTAATAAAAATGCCCCAAAAGAGCTAACTTTGGAGTAACTTGCAACATCTCCATACCACAGATTGAGTGCGCGTGTATTATATCTGTTAAAATCCGGATATCTTCCCTGGTCGTTATACGGTTCACCTGCGCTCCCATCTCTGTAATCTACAGCTCTAGGCCCGTTATGTTTAAGTTTAGTAGCTAACAAATCTTCGGCAGCTTCGGACATCATCTCATCAAACCAAGCATCATCGCTGATGTTTTTTCGCACTCCCCTTTGGTAAAAATGGATCATGTGCTGAAATTCATGAGCTAAAGTTGAGAAAGTCTCTTTTTCATCATCTGCATACATTCTGGAATTGATATAAAACATAATTTTTTCATTTGAACCTTCTACCGCTGCTCTTTTATAATTGTCTTTAGGCCAGAAATATCCTGCCATGCTGTCATCGTGCATATCATAAATAAGTATCTCTATTGTATTTTTATCTGAAATTAAGGCACTGTCGATATCATTTGCATCGCTTCCCCACTCTTTGCCAAAAATATTGCTGCCCCAGTCGTAAATATCGTTATCGCTGCCTGGCTGCAAAAACGTATCGGCAATCTTTTCTACTTTATTTTGGTCAATCGAGCCGCCAAAAAAGGAACCGTCATCATAAACATCATCAGCAACCCACACAATTAAATTTTTTTTGCCATATTTTGTATCTACATCTCTGACAACTTTTTTTGCAGTCGCATCAACTGTTTCGGTGCACTGGTTTAACAAATCTATATCTGTGCAGAATCTGAATCTGTCGCCCACATTTACCTGTTTATAGAGAGCTTTTTCTTTTTTATTGAATTTCGCATTATCTTTTCTGTTCCTATTAATCATTGCCACAGCGGTTTTTCTAAAATTTATAACCTTTTGAGGAGTTTTATAATATTTAACTTCTCTTAACGGCGCACTCTCTTTTATTTTACTGCTTCTGCCTCCCGAGCTTATACTGATTTTTTGAGAATTAAAGTGGCTTGTAACAACAAGATAGATATCTTTTGGCGAATTAATATTTAAAGTAAGATTGGTATTGGAAGTTTTTTCTATTTTGACAATTTGGTTAGCCTGGGTAATATTTACTGTTTTATTTTTAGATGGGTATTTTGCGCCGCCTCCAGAATTTGGAGGAGTATAACTTTCGCTGCTGTCTCCGCCGCCTCCGCAACCTAAAATTAAAAATGCCGCTGCTGTTAAATAGATAAGTTTTCTCATAATTTCTCCAAAAATTAAATTACCTGAATATGATACTTCCGCCCTTTTCTTGGTCCGTCAAACTCACAGAAAAAAATCCCCTGCCACTGCCCTAAAAAGAGCTGCCCGTTTACAACAGGCAAAACCACCCGAGGGCCGCAGAGGCTAGATTTTATGTGTGCAGGCGGATTATCGTCGCTGCTTTCGTAATTAATATCAGAAGGGGCAATGCGGCTTAAAGAAGCTAAAAAATCTCTTCTTAATTTTGGATCTTTATTCTCAAAAAATATTACCGATGCAGTTGTATGGGTTGTAAAAATCGTACACAAACCGTTTTTGATACCCCTTTTTATAACCTCATCCTGAACCTCTTCGGTAATATCAATCATTTGAGTTTTATATTTGGTATCTAGATTTATTGTCCGCATCTGTCTGCCTCCCCGTAATCATGTATAATAATTATACTAAAATATGATAAAAAGTTTCATTTTTTCAAAGAAAAATTTATATGCAGAGCACTTTTTTCACAGATGCTGTCAATTTTTAATCTGGCTTTTTATAAATTGGTGCAGCTGTTCATACTCTTTTTTTGTAAGGTACCGGGTTTTGTTTTCGGGAAGGTTGTTTAACTCTATAAAGCCGTAAGCAACTCTTTTTAAATCCAGCACTTTTGCGCCGAAATGGGCAAAAAAGCGGCGCAGTTCGCGGTTTTTTCCTTCTTGTATTGCAACGCGCAATTTTGTGT
>JALVXO010000267.1 GCA_027022775.1 Campylobacteraceae bacterium | reverse complement strand
CTACCTTTTTGATGATTTTGACAAAGTCCTTTCTGAAGTTGCTACAAATTTACCCAAAGAGAAAAAAATTAAAATCGACTATCTTTATATTAACTCTATCCAAAAAGCTAAAGGCAAAGCTTAAAACAGTTATCTCCAAAACTCGTAAAACAGGGCATAACTTGCCTTTACTTATTAATATCTATAATTTAAATAAAAAAAACTTATATATTCCTTAATGAAACCTTAAAAAAATTTATTAAAATTTTCTTTATGTTTTTAAGTTGATTTATATCAATTGTAGCATATAATCAAATTGTTACTGTTACTCTGTAACAAATTCTTTTTAATTAGGAGGGCTAAATGCAGTCTAATGCAACTTTGGAATATGACTATTCCATAGTAAAGCTGTTTATATGGACAGCTGTGATTTTTGGTTTTGTAGGTATGTTGATTGGGGTTCTTATTGCAGCTCAGCTGGCATTCCCTGATTTAAACTACCTTTTAGGTGAGTATGGTACATTCTCTCGCTTAAGACCGCTGCATACAAATGTTGTTGTTTATGGATTTACGTTAAGCGGTATCTGGGCATCTTTTTACTACTCTGGGCAAAGAGTGTTAAAAGTCTCTATTAATGAGTCTGGATTCTTAAAAGCATTGACCAAATTGCACTTTTTGCTTTATTTGGTAATTGCTGCGCTTATGGTGCTGTCTCTATTAATGGGTATTACTGCCAATAAAGAGTATGCGCAAATGGAGTGGCCATTAGATGTTATTGTAGTATTAACATGGGTTATATTTGGTATTATTATGTTTGGTTTAATAGGCTTGCGCCGCGAGAAGACACTTTATATCTCTATGTGGTACTATATTGCATTCTTCTTGGGTGTTGCAATGCTTTATCTGTTTAACAATATGGAAGTTCCTACTAAATTCTTCTCTGGCGGACTTGGCGCTTGGTATCACTCTGTATCTATGTATGCTGGTACTAATGATGCGCTTGTTCAATGGTGGTGGGGACACAATGCGGTTGCATTCGTTTTCACAGTTCCAATTATTGCAATGATTTACTACTTCTTGCCAAAAGAGTCTGGCCAAGCGGTTTACTCTTATAAATTGTCTCTATTATCATTCTGGGGATTGATGTTTGTTTACCTTTGGGCTGGCGGCCACCACTTAGTTTGGTCAACTGTTCCAGACTGGATGCAAACAATGGGTTCAGTATTCTCTGTTGTATTGATTCTTCCTTCTTGGGGTAGTGCTATTAACATGCTTTTAACAATGAAAGGTGAGTGGAATCAGTTAACAGAAAACCCATTGATTAAATTTATGGTTCTTGCATCTACATTCTATATGTTATCTACATTAGAGGGTCCAATTCAGTCAGTTAAATCTGTTAACGCTATTGCACACTTTACAGATTGGATTCCAGGTCACGTTCATGACGGTGTTCTTGGCTGGGTTGCATTTATGGTGTTTGCTGCTCTTATGCATATGGCGCCAAGAGTATTTAAAAGAGAAATTTACTCTAAATCTCTTCTAGAAGCGCAATTCTGGATTCAAACAATTGCGGTTGTTCTTTACTTTACATCTATGTGGATTGCAGGTATTACACAAGGTATGATGTGGAGAGCGGTTGATGAGTATGGTAACTTAGTTTACAGCTTTATCGATACTGTATCTGTATTACACCCATACTATGCAATTAGAGCATTCGGTGGTTTACTATACCTAATTGGTGTATTAATGTTTGCTTGGAATATCTTCAAAACTGCAACAGCAGGCAGAAGACTTGAGCAAGAACCAAGATATAGATCACCTATGGCGTAAGGAGGTAGGAAATGTTTCATTGGTTAGAGAAAAACCCATTCTTCTTTGCAGTGGGTGTATTTGTAGTAATTGCGTATGCAGGTATTATTGAAATTTTGCCAAACTTTGCAGAGAGAGCTAGACCTGTAAAGGGGCTTAAGCCTTATACAGTTCTTGAGTTGGCAGGTAAAGAGGTTTATAAAAAAGATAACTGTATTGCTTGTCATTCTCAGTTAATCAGACCGTTTAAATCTGAAACAGACAGATACGGACAATATTCACTTTCTGGTGAATATGCTTATGACAGACCATTCCTTTGGGGAAGTAAGAGAACTGGTCCGGATCTTCACCGTGTAGGAAACTACAGAACTCCAGACTGGCATGCTAACCACATGTGGGATCCAAAATCTGTAGTTCCTGAATCTATTATGCCGGCCTATAAACATCAGTTTACAAATCTTGCAGATTTAGAGACTGCTTATGCGGAAGCTGTAACTGTAAAAAAAGTATTCAACACTCCTTACGGTAAAGAGATAGCTCCAGGCAAAGCGGCATTTGAAAAGTATAAAAAAGATATACTTCTGCCAGAAGCTCTTAAAATTGCCAAAGCAATGAAGAGAGATGATTTAGTAAAAATGGTAGAGCAGGGTAAAGTTCCTGAAATTGTAGCGCTTGTTGCATATTTAGAAAGATTAAAGTAAGGATTTAGTGGTGACATCGGTAGAGATAGAACAGTTAAGGATTTACCTATATTTAATAGGCACAGGGTTAGCGGTAGTAATATTTTACTACTACATTATTCATCTCTATCGAAGTGAGAAAAAGGGTAAAAAAGATTACGAAAAGTATGGCAAGCTGGCTCTTGATGATGAATTGGACAGCCAGATACTTGAAAAAAACCCTAAATTAGAGAATGATAAAAAGGAGTAGATTTATGAATGGAATGATAGTCAAAGCTCTAGTTATGGCAGGTGTGCTGATTGTAGCAACATTTGTCGTAGTTAAGCAGATGAATATCGACTTGAGTGACCCTGTTAACATGATCACCTTCTTGGGTGCTATTGCGATTGCAGTATTGGCATTTGGTGTTTCTGCAAAATATATGCAGCAAATGAAAACAGATACTGCTACAGGTGAGCTTGCAGAGGATAATTGGGACGGTATCGGTGAATATAAAAATGAATTGCCTGCCGGTTGGTCTTGGTCTTATGTTGGGACACTGATTTGGGCTATTTGGTATTTCCTTTGGGGATATCCGTTAAATGAATACAGCCAAATTGGTGAGTATAACGAAGAGGTTAAAGCTTATAATGCGAAATTTGAGAAAAAGCATAAAAATGCAGACCAAAAAACTTTAAAAGCGATGGGTGAATCTATTTTCTTGGTTCAGTGCGCGCCTTGTCACGGTGATACAGGCGATGGGCTTTCTGGAAAAGCGCACGATTTAACTAAGAGAATGAGCAAAGCTCAAGTTTTAGGCGTAATTAAAAACGGTTCACACTACTTTAAATACCCTATGGGTGCAATGCCTCCTAACTTGGTTCAGGGTAAAGATGCTGAAGAGGTTGCAGCTTATGTTGCAGGCGGAATGAAAGGTGATGCTCCAAAAGCTTGGACTACTTGTGCCGGATGCCATGGACAGGATGGAACAGGTAACGGCGGTCAGGCACCTAACTTAAAAGCATTTGATGATACTTTAATCCATAATGTATTAACTATGGGTAAAAAAGGAAGTATTGGACAGATGCCTTCATTTGTAAACAGATTTACTCCTGTTCAAGAGAAAGCTCTTGCAGAGTTTATTAAAACATTAAGCAGCGGTAAATAAGGAGTAAGATATGGCAGAAAATACAAGAAGAGGATTATTTACATTAAGCGGAATTACAGGCATGTTAATAGCAACAGTTTTGCTTTTAAGCATTTTAGCTTTCTTGACAATTAAGGGCATTGCAGTTCAGAGAGAAGCTATTACAAAACCTTACGATCCAACGCCTGTAATTACAAACTTGGATGCGGTTAAGAAAATTAGCAAAGATAATGCTAAATATGACCTTACTAAAAGATAGGGGGTAAATTATGGATAAATTGATTACATTTTTAATGGTGGCAGCTGCTGCAGTTACAGCTTGGGCTGTTTTAACACCTAACCATCTTTATATTTCAGGATAACTTATGAAAGCAAAAGCAAGGTCAGCCTTGCTTATGCTTCTTCTTTCTTGTTTCTTAAATGCTAAATTTCTTTTTAACGATCATCTTATTTCACCAAAAGCTGCTGATTATATCGAAAAAATGGGCAATGAACTTAAAGCCAAAACCGGCATAAATGCTTATTTGATAACAACAAACAGTGAGTTAAAAAGAGGTGTTAGTGTTTATGATTTTTTAAAAAAATATGAAGAGAGCATAAGCAAGCCGTATGCAGCTATAGTTTTTGCCCCCAATTCAAAAAGAATACATATTGTTGCTTCTAGTAAAGAATTGGAGAGTAAAATAGATAAAGATAAGGTTATAGATTTTGCAGTTAAAATCATAGCAAGCAAAGATAAAAACAGTCTGCAGAGCAAATATGATGTAGGTTTGGTGCAGGCATATTCCGAACTTGCAGATGAGCTGGCTAAATCTAAAGGTGTAGAGTTAGAAAACACAATAAAAGATACCGGTTCTTGGGTATTGAAAATTTTAAATTTTGTAATTATTATAGGTTCTATAATAGTAATTTGGATATACTTTATTGCACCAATTTTAAAAAAAAGGAAATAGAGTGAGCAACAATAGCGATAAAGGAAAATTTTGGCCATATATGATTTTAGGTTTTCTATTTATAGGTATTACTCTTGGATACTGGACAATTAAAAATACCATCTCAATGCCTGTAAGAGAGTCTAATGCATATATGCAAAAGTATCAGAGTGCCGATAAAAACTTTAATGAAATTGCAGAAAAAGAGGCGCTTTTTGACAGCAATTACACTCTGACATTAAGCGGTTTGGAAAAGAGCGATTTTAAGCCCAAACATTTAAAAAGAAAACCGCATCAATACTGGACACTAAATAGAGTTAATAAAATAACTTACAGTGTAAAAAACAGAGATGGCAGCGCGGTTAACGATGCAAATGTAACGCTTCTTTTAACCCGTCCAAACACCAATGTTGACGATAAAACATTTAAAAACATAAAAAGCGACGGCAGCGGCAATTATATTATTGAAAACCTGACTATAAACAAGCCGGGCAGATACATTTTAAGAGTCCGCGTTCAAAAAGGCGAAGCGGTTAAGTTTATGGATACTTACTGTTTTGCACCTAAAAGCAAATAATGGATTATAAAAACTATCTGCATATTTTTGCAACAAGCAGGGCGATAAGAGCGCAAAAGGAGTGCTTTTTAGAGCAAAATGCGCTTTTGCCCAAAATGGTTACTGTTGCAGAGTTTGAAAGCAGGGCGGTGCTTATTGGCAAAAAGGCTTTAATAGATAATTTGCAGCGTGTTATTTTGCTTAAAGAGGCTTCCAGTTTTGAAAATTTTCACCTTTTAAAAAAAGATATTAATTTAGTTAAATTTTACGCCCAGGCGGATGATTTTTTTAACTTTTTCCAAGAGCTGATTGCCGAAGGGGTAAGCGTAGATGAGTTATATATCGCAGACTCTTACGCAGAATTCGATAAAGATTTGGCGATTTTAAAACAGTTGCTGCAAAATTATAAAGCGCTTTTAGATAAGCAGGGTTTTAGCGACAAAATCTTTACTCCGCAAGAGTTTAAGTTAAATAAAAACTTTATTAACGGTTTTGAGGGTTTTATTTTAGAGTTAGAGGGGTATTTGACAAATTTCGAACTTAAACTTTTTGAAGAAATCTCTAAAATAAAACCCTTTATTATCCGCATCCAAACAACCCCGTATAACCAAAAAATTGTAAAAAGCTTTCGGCAATTTGGCATAGAGTTGCCGCAAAACAGTTTTGTGGAGTTTAACTTAAGCACAAAAGAGATTTTGCGCCAAAAAAGTGCACCTTTAAATATAGATAGCGAAGTTATAGAAACCGCCCAGTATATAGAGCAAATAGCCGCAGCCTTTGCAAAAATAGAAGAGTTTGTTCAAAGCGGCATTGCGCCTGAAAATATTGCGCTAATAGTGCCCGATGAATCGATTGTTCCGCTGCTTAGGCTTTTTGACAGGGCAAAAAATTTAAACTTTGCAATGGGTAGAAGTTACAGAGAGTATAAAAGTTATAAATTTTTAGAGCAGCTTGATTTGTATTTAAAGCAGGAAAAGAGTGCAAAAGAGTTTTTTAAGCACAACGGCGCAGTAATAGGGCGGCTGCCAAGCGGAGAGATTGATAGCGCGCAGTTTTTTAAA
>JALVXO010000266.1 GCA_027022775.1 Campylobacteraceae bacterium | reverse complement strand
TCTTTCCCTCCTATCTTCTTACCTGCCAATAACTCTTTTACTGCTTTGTCAAAATCAAATCTTTCCATGTCAGTCCTTTCATTTTTATTATTTTATCTAAGCTGACACGGAATTTCTAACAGTCCCTCTCTTTTTATTTTATCTTTCATATTGCATTTTGATTTTCCTATGTAAACTAAATATTGGCTGACTTTATACTTTTCGTATAAAAAGAGAATATCACTGTAGTATCTTAGCATTCTTAAATGCATCTGTTTATGGTTATCGTTTTGTATTTCGATATGAACTATCTCATCACCGTTTCTAAAAAGCAAATCGCTTTCTCTTGATTCTACCCTTGTAAATTCCTGGTTTATTATTTCCATATCTTCTTTTATGTCAATATGGAGAATATGTTTTGAAATATCTCTTGCTATGTTTTTTAATATTTCTTTAGATATAATATCTTTTTTGCCCATGCTTAAAACCCTTGTGTATAGTGTTTTGGTTATTTTAGCATAAAATTTGCAACTGGGTGTTTTATTTGTTGATTTGTTTATATTGGGAGGAATTTTACTGGCTACGAAGCTGGAAAGAGTGCGTAAAAAGTTACAATTTCTGTAAAATTACCCATTTAAGTCATTCTGAGCGTAGCGAAGAATCTCGATAGAACAGTAGTAAATAGATTCTTCTCTACGATCAGAATGATGATTAAAGCAAATACTTTAGACTTTTTGCGCACTCTCTGGAGCTTTGAGATGAGAGAAACTTATTACAATACGGAGAAGGTAAAAAAGTTAAAAGTTAAGCCCTGACCCCTGAAATGCTTCAGTGCCCATGCTGCCAATGACCAATGCAGATGATGTATCGGCTAATGCAAATTTTGGGTTTTAGTATCTCTTTGGAGATTACATCTTTTTTGCCCATAATAAACCTTTAGCAGTGTTTTGGTTATTTTAGCATAAAATTTGCAACTGGGTGTTTTATTTGTTGATTTGTTTATATTGGGAGGAATTTTACTGGCTACGAAACTTCAGCTTTGTAACCTAAAATTTTAATATGCATCTCAAAGCTGGAGCTTTGAGATGAGAGAAACTTATTACATTACGGAGAAGGTAAAAAAGTTAAAAGTTAAGCCCCTATCCAAGATTAAATTTTCATTTTGTTGCTACCAAATTTAAATTCTCTGCCTGGGTTTGGTGCAGAGAGATTTTCTTGATGAGCATAATTTTGAGATTGCTGGCACCACAGGGAATTGTTTGAACTATTATCTTCTACAACTACTGTGCCGTCTTGAATATTCGAGAGTTTTATAATAAAACAGCTGTCTGTTGCAACATCTTTGCAAGTTTTAGTAAAATCGCTTGCGTTATCTTTATTTCCTGTAGTCTCTTTTTCCCTGGCGGTATAATAAGAAGATATATCGCCTAAACAGACTGCTAAATTCATTTTGGCTTTTACTGCTCTTGCATCATCTCTTGTAGCACTTAATTTTGGAGTAGCAATTGCAGCCAGTATAGCAATAATTACTATTGCAAGAATAAGTTCTATCATTGTAAAAGCCGGTTTCATAAATCATACCTAAAAAGGGGCAGCAAAGCTGCCTTTTAATTAATTGATTTCTATTCTAGAACCACCAAACGAAAGCTCTTTTTCAGCACCATCATCATTATCTACGAAACCTTTTTGATGTGCAAATTTAGCTGCAGCTTTACACCACTGTTGACCTCCATTGTCCAGTGTAGTATCTCTTTTTACTGTAATATTGCCTTCTGCACCTTCTCCTTTAGTTTGTACACCTGCTACTGTAAAACATTTATCTAAAACAACATTTTTGCAAGAGTTAAATGCCTTGGCACCATTACCATCACTAGTTTCTGTTGTCTCATTTTCTGTAGCTGTATAACTTGATCTGATATCATTAACACAAGTAGATAGGTTTTCTAAAGCTTTCATAGCTTTTGCATCATCTCTTGTTGCACTCAATTTAGGCACTGCGATTGCCGCCAAAATACCAATAATTACGATCACGAAGATTAACTCGATCATTGTAAAACCACGTCTCATGTAAATCCTTTCATTTATAAAATTTTTTTTACATGAGAATTTTACCAGAAAATGGTTAATTTTTTCTTAAACTGCTATTTTTTTTACATTTTTTTTAATTTTTTTGACATTTTTTTAGATTTCAATCTCTTTTATTATTCCTTCTATCTCTTTATCGTAATTGTGTATTTTAGCCGCTAAACGCAGGTAGGCGGTAAATAGAGCTTCGGTCGGGTTGTCTCTGTTGAAGTCTATTCCAGACTTTTCTAAATCTGCTTTTATAAAGTCGTAAAAGTCGTTATCTAACTTTTTTGCCTTAATTCTTAAGCCTTTTATGCTAATAGTTAAGTCCATTTTATGCTCCTTTCTTAAGTTTTTTAATCTTCAAGCAGCGCTTCGATGTTTTCTAGGATATTTTCTATCTCTATATCTTTCTCTTCAATTTCCTGTTTAAGTTTTTCTATTTCGGCTTCTAATTGTGACACATCTTGCACACTTCCGCTTCCGCAATCTTCAAGTTTGGCTTTTAACTCTTCATTCTCTTTAGCTATAGCTTCATAATTGCTTTTTAACTCCTCAATTTTTGCCTTTAATTTATCAAGAGCTGTCATTTTTTACCCTTTATTAAAATTCTTTAGCTAATAATAACATTAAATGAATAAAATATTCTATAAATTTTGGAAAATTAAGGGCGAAGGGCGAAAAGGTTGAAGGTTGAAGGAGTTGTTTTTCCTTTTTAGCTTCCCCCTCACCCTTCACCCTTACTAAAAAGGATTCTCTTGGCAAAGTTTAAATTAAACAGCGATTATAAGCCATCAGGCGACCAGCCTGAAGCGATAGATAAACTTGTAAAATCGATTGAGGCTAAAAACCGTTATCAAACCCTGCTTGGGGTTACCGGTTCTGGGAAAACTTTTACAATGGCTAATATTATAGAAAAAACCGGCAAGCCAACTCTTATAATGACCCACAATAAAACCCTTGCCGCACAGCTTTATAGCGAATTTAAAAGCTTTTTCCCAGAAAACCATGTGGAGTATTTTATAAGTTATTACGACTACTATCAGCCAGAAGCCTATCTGCCGCGCCAAGACCTTTTTATAGAAAAAGACAGCTCTATTAACGAAGAGCTGGAGCGTTTGCGCCTATCGGCAACGGCGAGCCTTTTAAGCCATGATGATGTTATTGTGGTAGCTTCGGTTTCTGCAAATTACGGTTTGGGAAGCCCGCAGGATTATAAAGAGATAGTCCAAAAACTCTCTGTTGGCAAAGAGTATGGTCAAAGGGCGCTTTTAATGCGTTTTGTCGATATGGGTTACAAGCGAAACGATGCATATTTTGACAGAGGCGATTTTAGGGTAAACGGTGAAGTTATAGATATCTATCCAGCTTACAATGAAGAGCTGGCTTACAGAATAGAGTTTTTCGGCGACGAGATAGAGGCAATTTACAGTTTTAATGCCCTAACAGGCGAAAAAGTTGCCGATTTCAAAGAGATTACAATCTATTCGACAAATCCGTTTATTGTAAGCAAAGATAGGCTGGCGCGGGCGATTAAAAGCATAGAAGAGGAGCTTGCCGAGCGCCTGGCATTTTTTAAAAAAGAGGGGCGCATGGTAGAGTATAACCGCCTTAAACAGCGCACAGAGTTTGATTTAGAGATGTTAGAAAGCACCGGCAGCTGCAAAGGAATCGAAAACTATTCGCGCCACTTAACCGGCAAAAAACCGGGTGAGACTCCTTACTCTATGCTTGATTATTTTGAAATGATGCATGGCGATGATTATCTAGTAATGGTTGATGAGTCGCATGTATCGCTGCCGCAGTTTCGCGGAATGTATGCAGGCGACAGGAGCCGAAAAGAGGTGCTTGTAGAGCACGGTTTCAGGCTGCCAAGCGCGCTGGATAACCGCCCGCTTAAATTTGAGGAATACATAAATAAAGCTCCGTCCTACCTTTTTGTTTCGGCAACGCCGGGTGAATTTGAGATGCAAAACTCTGCAGTAATTGCCGAACAGATTGTGCGCCCAACAGGCTTGCTTGACCCAGAAATAGAGGTGTTAGACAGCGATAACCAGGTTGCAAAACTGCATGATGAGATTAAAAAAGTTATTCAGCGCGGAGATAAGGTGCTAGTAACCGTACTTACCAAAAAAATGGCAGAAGAGCTTACAACCTTTTATAACGATTTGGGTATTAAAACAAGGTATATGCATTCCGATTTAGATGCAATAGAGCGCAACCAGATAATCCGCGCCCTGCGTATGGGTGAATTTGATGTGCTGGTTGGAATAAACCTGCTGCGCGAGGGGCTTGATTTGCCCGAAGTTGCTCTTGTTGGAATTTTAGATGCCGACAAAGAGGGCTTTTTGCGCTCTACAACCGCGCTGATACAAACCGCAGGAAGGGCTGCGAGAAATGTAAACGGCAAAGTGCTGATGTTTGCAAAAAATGTTACAAACTCTATGAAAGAGTGCATAGAGATTACACAAGCTAGACGCAAAAAACAGCTTGAGTATAATAAAAAGCACAACATTACTCCAAAAACCACAAAAAGGGCGCTTGATACAAACTTAAAAGTTGAAGAGAGCGGAGAAATTTACAACCGCGCAAGCCGCGCAAACAAAATGCCAAAAGCCGAGCGCCAAAAAATTATAAAAGAACTTAAAGCAAAAATGCTTGCTGCCGCAAAACGGTTAGATTTCGAAGAAGCCGCAAGATTGCGTGATGAGATAGCAAAAATTAAAAAGCTTTAAAAACTTTAAAGGGTTTATGGAATTTAATCAAAGTAGCTTTTTAATTATAAAGAAAAGTGCCAGCAATCCTGCCAAAACTCCCGCCATTACATAGTATGTGTGCTGCAAATCTACCCCTTTGCTAATTTGCACAAACAGATACAAATTTGCAGCGTAAAATAGCTTTTGAGCCAGCTTCATAAACGATATTGTGGTGGCTCTTAGCTCACTGCTTGCATATTTATGGGCATATTTGCTGGCTAAAATATCAAAAACACCCCGCACAATTTGCTGCAGATAAATAAAAGCCAGCCCCGCATACGAAAAAAACCACCCCATGCCGATAAAACTTACAGGTATCATAATTGCAACTGCGGCAAATATCTGCTCTTTGCTAAAGCGGCGCATAATTGCATCGGCATATTTAGAACCGTAAGATGCAACTATCTGAAACGAAGCAAAAAGCAGCCCAAAATATGCCAAATCTACATCTATCGCCTTAAAGTATGGCTGATAATACCAAAAAATTACCTGGTTAAATGCAAAAGTCAGCGCCACAAACAGGGTTATAGACATAAGCTCTTTTTTGCCAAACATAAGCGCAAAATCTTTAATATCCTCTTTAAATGCCCTTTTATTGGCTCCTTTTATATCTGTCAAAAATAGCGATAGTGCAAAAGAGCCGCCAAAAGCAATCAGTGTTGCCAGAACTGTTGCTTTTAAACCTGCAAATTTAGCTATAAAACCGCCAGTAATCCCGGCAAATGCAATTGTTAAAAACATTTTATGCTTAATACTGCCATAAACCTTATCATACTCACTCTCTCTGCCCAGTGCTTTTAAAGATTCAAAAAGCAGCGACTCTAAAGTTCCCGAAATTAGCGAATAACCCAAGGCAAAGCAAATTTCAGCAACCGCAAAACCGTTAAAACTCTTGCTTATCAAAAAAAACCAAACCGCCGCAACCAAAAAGCTGTAAGCAGCAATAAGCGTCCTTTTGCGCCCCAGTTTATCACTGACATAACCGGATGGGAACTCAAGCAGAATTGATAAAGCAGAAGAGATAAACTGCAACATCAATATCTGCGGCAAGCCCAAGCCGCGCCCTTGCAAATACAATACCAAAACAGGCCCCACAAACACCAAAGCTTGTGTTATATAAAGCCATTTTATCAAATTAATATTTCTTTCTATTTTTGCACTCATTTGAAATTTATTGAAAAACTTTAATAGACAAAAACATAGGAGTTGTTAAATGTTTTTTAACGGTATTAATTTTAATAAAACCAAATTGCTCATAAAATTTAACAGCTTCTTCTTTAGCGTCCACCACTATACCGACACAGCCAAAATCTTCTTTTAATTTCAAAGCTTTATGAAATGCAAATTTTAATAATTTTTTACCAACTCCGCTATTTTGATATTTTTTAT
>JALVXO010000265.1 GCA_027022775.1 Campylobacteraceae bacterium | reverse complement strand
CCAAATCTTTTTTTGCTTTCGCTACCAAAACCATTTCGCTAGCAAAATCGACATCTCTTATTGCCAGTGAGGTATCTGGACACTCTGACGATGTGCAAACAGAAACCTTCATGCTAGATGGAACTTTAACGCCCCATAGTAAATGATCAACTGAACCGTTTCCCTCATGCGAAGAAACACTTCCGCCGCCTCCGCAGCCAATTAAAACAAATATAAGCAGAATGGGAATAAACAAGATAAACCGTTTCATGGCATCCTCCTTTATTAATAAATTTATCCCACACCCCTATTATAATATTAAATTGTTACACTGCCTGTAAATATATAAAAAAGTGATATTTGCAGTTAAAATTAAGAAGAAAATTAAGCTAAGTGAGGTGTAAAAAAGCGGCATTACTATGCCGCCGCGCCAATCAGCCGGTATCTGGCAAATGGTACAATAATTTCCGGCACTTATTACTGTTCTATTTGTAAAAGCTTGTCAAACCATCTAAACTCATTTAATTTCCATCTCTTTTTGGCTTTATAGAATATAAACTGCCAAACCAGCGGGTGTTTTTCTCTTTTTTGAATATACTCATACATTACCAGGCTTGGTGAGAGTTTTTTATGTTTGACCATTTCAAAACCTATTGGTTCTCCGTATCTGCTGCCGTAAGCTGATAACTGTTTTTTAGAAGCCACAAAAGCCATTTCAATCTCATCTTTTGGCACTGCTGAAATCTCTTTAATAATTTCAAAAGCTTCTTTATAGTTGCCCTCTGCCAGTTTTTTCATAATTTTTTCACTCTTTTTTTGAACATCTTTTACGGTTTTCATCTCATTTGCGGTTTTATCAGAACTGCTGTTTGTGTCGTTTTTTAAAGCACTGTTTTGAGCATTGGCTGTTGCTAAAAAAATCAAAAACATTATTAAAAATTTTTTCATTTTTTCTCCTTTTTATTTTATAGCTTTGGCATAAAGCGCAATAGAGAGGGCATACTGTTTGCTGGCGTTGTATTTTGTGATAACGCGGTAATTGCTGTCGCCAAGGTAGATATCGTAACTGCTGCCGTCTCTTAATCGGATAAAATATGCGCCGCCTCTCCACCAGGGCGGAGGGATAATACCGTAAGCCTTAAGGGTTTGTGGCAAATAATAGCTTCTGTAACCGCTTCTTAAATTTAAAAAGCCGCTCCCTTCAACTTTTGGCTTTGCAATGGTTGCTAAAGTGTTATTCCAGCCGTTCAGACTTAAAAATTTTGCAATTGAACCTATGCAGTCAGCCATAGAGTTGGGGTTTGCCTTTCCGTCGCCGTCTAAATCAACGCCGTATTTAAGGTAAATAGATGGCACCTGCTGCACGCACCCCATCGCCCCGGCAAAAGAACCCTTTAAAGAGAGCACGCTTATGCGTTCCCTTCTAGCAAGCAGCAAAACCTTTTTTAACTGCTCTTTAAAAAAGCGCTGCTTTCTGTTGGGGTTAAATGCCAGGGTTACTAAAACATCCCAGACACTGTATTCGCCGCCAAAAAGCCCAAATTTGCTCTCTACCCGGATAAAAGCGGTTATTATCTCCCTATCTATGCCGTAACGCCTTTTTGCCCTATTTAAATAAAAGGCATATTTTTCCATAAAATTCCTGCCAAGCTCAATGCTCTCTGGGATTAAAATTTTATTTTTATACCTGTGCCAGGAGTAATCGGTCGCGCCTTTTAACCTGCCGTTATATCTGTCTAAAACATCCTGGCGGTGGTGCGCTTTTTGCAGCAGTTTTCTTAAGTAATCTTTGTTAAATCCGTAATTTCTGTGCATTTGCTCAATAAACCGCTTGCCTGCCGCACTTTTTGAGTAATCGATACTATATAGATAAAATGGAACTAAAATTAATATGAACAGCTGTTTCATTTTGCTTTCTTTATATAATTTTTGCAATATTATAGCAAAAAATTGATACTTTTCATATTTTATGATATAATATTGTCAATTTTTTTCTATTAGGAGTATTTTTATGCAAAAAAGTTATATTTTAACAGCGGTTTTGGCAGCAGCATTGGCTTTTACAGGGTGTCATAAAAAGCTTCCGGTAGCAGTTCCGGGCGGAACGGCAACAGCAGGTATCGGCACAGATGCAGGCTCGATTGATGGAAATGTGGTGCCAGTTAACGGCAATACAGGAGCAAGCGGCGGCAAAAACAGTTTTCAGCCCGGCAAAGTCAGCAGTAAGGGAAAATATCTCGGAAGCGACGGGGTCAGCAGAAGCGGATACAAACTGCTCTACTTTGCAAGCGATTCTTACACTCTTGATGACGATCAGGTAAAAAGGTTAATGAGCGATATTCCAAAGCTTAAAGCTCATACGCAAAGCGGCGGAAAACTTTTGGTAGAAGGAAACTGCGATGAGTTTGGAACAGATGAATACAACCATGCGCTTGGATTAAAAAGAGCAAAAGCAGTTAAAAGTTTAATGGTAAATGCCGGAATTGATGCCAGCAAAATCGATATAGTAAGTTACGGAGAAAGCAATCCGGTCTGTACAATAAACAAACCTGCCTGCCACGCAAAAAACAGACGCGCGGAAATTAATAACAATTAAAAAGCTCAAAGCTTAAGGCTTAAAGCTTAAAGCTTTTTGCTTTTTTAAGGTTAATATAGTAAAATGCATAAACAGTTAGATGCCTCAAAGATTGCAGACAAAAAGTTTGGTCAAAATTTTTTAAAAGATAGTTCTGTTTTAGAGCAAATCATCGAAGCGATTCCCAATGACAACCTGCCTATTGCAGAGATTGGGGCTGGCTTAGGTGATTTAACTAGACAGCTTTTAAAAGTTGGGCAAGTTAGAGCTTATGAAGTAGATAAAAGGCTATGCGAATATCTTAAAAATGAGTTTAAAGAGCCGCTAAAAAACGGCAGCCTTGAGCTTGTTTGCAGAGATATTTTAAAGCAGAGCGGCAGTTTGTTAGAGAGTAGCTATTCGCTAGTAGCAAATTTGCCCTACTATATAGCCACAAATATAGTTTTAAATGCGCTTCGCGATATTAACTGCAAGCGTATTATTGTAATGGTTCAAAAAGAGGTGGCGCAAAAGTTCAGTGCAAAAAGCGGAGACAGGAATTTTGGTTCTTTGGCAGTATTGAGCCAAAGCGTTGCAGATGTAAAGCTGCTTTTTGAAGTTCCAAAAGAGGCGTTTGTTCCGCCCCCAAAAGTAACTTCGGCAGTTTTGCATATAGAAAAGCACAGTTCGTTAAATGATAAATCTTTTGAAGATTTTTTAAAAACCGCCGCCAGACAGCCGCGAAAAAGGCTGCTTAAAAATTTATCTGCTTCTTACTCTAAAGAGTTGCTGGAGTCTGTTTTTAATGAGTTAAAAATAGATTTCAATACTCGCGCCCACCAGTTAGAGCTGCCTAAATATCATCAATTGTATAAACTGTTAAAGTAAAGCATTTTACGTTTACTTCCATTAATTAAAGAAAATTGAATAAGGATATTGTTATGGCAGAAGATAATCAAATTAATCAAGATAGCCAAACGGCAGAAAATACACAAAGAAGAAGAGCCCCAAATCCGTTTAGAAACAGACAAAACGGCAGCCAGAGCCAAAGCAGAACTTACCAAAACGGCAAGCGCCCGCAAAACGGCAGAAACATCCAAAGAAGAGTCCAAAACCGCCCCGCAGTGCGCATGAAAATCGATGCTTCGGTTCCAAATGAGATGAAAAAAGCAATCATTGAAAATGAGCGCATCCAAAAAGAGCGCATGGAGCCGTGGCGCAAAATCAATACAAACACAAATGCAAAAGTGCGCTTTACCCCCCTTGGCGGGCTTGGTGAAATCGGGGGCAATATTGCGGTTTTAGAGACAGAAAAGAGTGCTATTATTATTGATGTCGGGATGAGCTTCCCGGATGAAACAATGCACGGCGTGGATATTCTGGTGCCAGACTTTAGCTATCTGCACGCTATTAAAGATAAAATTAAAGGGATTGTAATCACCCACGGGCACGAAGACCATATCGGGGCGATCGCTTATCTGTTTAAAGAGTTAAAATTCCCAATTTATGCCACTCCGCTTGTTTTGGCAATGATTGGGAACAAACTTGACGAGCACGGTTTAAGCGCCGATAAAAAATATTTCAGATATGTTAAAAAGCGCGAAATTTACGAAATAGGCGATATAAAAGTGGAGTGGATGCACGCAACCCACTCTATTGTAGATGCAAGTTCGCTGGCGATTCAAACCCCGGCTGGAACAATTATCCACACAGCCGATTTTAAAATCGACCACACCCCAATTGACGGTTACACAATGGATTTGCACCGCTTTGCATATTATGGGCAAAAAGGGGTGCTCTGCTTAATGAGCGATTCGACAAATTCGCACAATCCGGGCTTTACAAAAAGCGAAAAGGTTGTCGGCAAAACATTTGACGAACTTTTCGAAAAGGCAAAAGGGCGCGTTATAATGTCCACTTTCTCTTCTAATATACACCGGATTTACCAGGCTATGGAGCGCGGGGTGCTGCACGGCAGAAAAATTTGCATAATCGGCCGCTCTATGGAGAGAAATATAGAAACAAACCGAAGGCTTGGATATATTGATATTGGCGAAGAGCACTTTATTGAACCGCATGAAGTGGGGCGCTTTAGAGATGATGAAATTTTGGTTGTAACAACCGGTTCGCAGGGCGAAACTATGGCGGCGCTCTCTAGAATGGCAACAGATGAACACCGCCATATTAAGCTAAAACCAACAGATACGGTTATTATCTCAGCTAGCGCAATTCCTGGCAATGAAGCGTCGGTTTCGAAATTGATGAACCTGCTTTTAAAAAGCGGCGTTACTGTGCGCTATAAAGAGTTTAGCGATATTCATGTATCGGGGCACGCAAGCCAGGAGGAGCAAAAGCTCATAATCCGCCTGGTGCAGCCAAAATTCTTTTTGCCGGTGCATGGAGAATACAACCATATTGCCAAACATGCGCAAACTGCAATTGAGTGCGGCGTTGATGAGCGCAATATTATATTAATGAGCGACGGTGACCAGGTTGAGATAACCCCTAAATATATCAAAAAGGTTAAAACAGTTAAAGTAGGAAAACGCTATATCGACAATCAGAGCAATAATGAAATTTTTGCCGATGTGGTCAGCGACAGACAAAAACTTGCTACAGAGGGAATTGTTAATATTATTATCCAGATAGACAGCCAAAATGGAAAAATTATCGGCAAACCGGTAATAATGGCGCACGGACTTATAGCGCATAAAGATAGTAAAAAGTTTGAAAGCGACATAGTCGATCTGGTTACGAAAAACTTAGAGGTAACCGGCTTGCACAAAAGCGCCAATGCAAAAGTGATAGAGGATAACATAAGAAACCTGGTTCGAAAATATGTGCTTAAAAAATATAAAAGTTATCCATTTATCATACCTACAGTAATTATTGTTTAGATTGTATTTAATGCTGCAAAATATCTCCTGCCAGAGCCAAAATATAAAAACTTAGCGCGGGCAGATGCAGCAGATTAAAAAGAGATTATAGATTATATTCTGCTCCCTACTGCCGGTTTTAAAATATTGCCGCAGTGGTTTAATTCTTTTAAAATCTATTTCCAATCTTTACTTTAACCCCATTTTTGATATAATCGCCCAAATTTATAAGAGGGTTAATCATGGCAGGTTTAACAATTACAGAAAAAATTTTCAGCGACCACGCCGGCAGAGAGGTTAGAGCCGGAGAGATTGTGCGTGTTCCTATCGATATGACGATTGGAAACGATATTACAACACCTATTTCGATTAAAGCGTTCCGTGAGAGCGGGGCAAAAAAGCTTGCAAATCCGGAGGGCTTTGCGATTGTGATGGACCACTACATTCCGCCAAAAGATATAGCAAGCGCAAACCAGGCGAAAATCAGCCGCGATTTTGCTTACGAGCACGATTTAAAATACTTTTTTGACGAAAAAGATATGGGTATTGAGCATGCGCTTTTGCCTGAAAAAGGGCTTGTGATTCCGGGTGATGTAATTATCGGCGCAGACAGCCACACATGCACACACGGCGCTTTGGGGGCATTTAGCACCGGTATGGGAAGTACTGATATTTCTTTTGCGATAATTACCGGAAGCAACTGGTTTAAGGTGCCAGAAACTATAAAAGTTGTATTAAAAGGCAAACCCGGCAAGCATGTTTACGGCAAAGATATTATTTTAGAAGTCATTAGAATACTTGGCGTTGAC
>JALVXO010000264.1 GCA_027022775.1 Campylobacteraceae bacterium | reverse complement strand
CTTTGCCCCAAAATCCCAATAAAACGGGATTTAAAATCTATTTTATTATAAAGATAGCGTTTAAATTTGGGTGTCGGCAGCGATAAAAAAAGTTCTGAAAATTCAAAAAGCTTTTCTAAATCCACTTTTGCCATATCTATCCCTTTTCAAAGCATTAAAAATATTATAGCATATTTTTTTCAATACTTTGAAAAGTTTATGCTGATTTTTTTTCATTTTATTGAAAATTGGTCAAGGGTCTAGGCGTTGAATTTTCACTTTTGTAAACTAAAAAAGTAAATTTTCAACGCCCCCTATTGAGAGAGAAAAACAGCCATATTTATTGAATCTTATTTATACATTTGTTAAGCTTATTGTCAAAACTTGCAATATTATATTTTAAAATCTTGCTATATGCACAAAGCAGCGCATCCACAAAATCAATATTTAAATTCTTGAATATTTCAAGCGAAAGAATAGCGGTTTCTTTTGAATCAAGATGAATATTGCTGTTTTACAATAAATCTTGAAGTATCGTTTTAATACTATCTTTTGGAACTTTATAAGTTTTATTCAATACATATACCACTTCAGCTAAAACTTCGTTTTTAATATAAACACTGTTTTGTTCAATATACTCTTTTGATTTCTCTTTAAATTTTTCACTATCTTCAAGCAGATACCGCAAAATTACATTTGTATCAAGATACAGCACTTTTTTCCTTTGCAACTTCTGCCCAGGCTATGTCTTTTTCTTTCTCTATTAAATCGGGGTTTGCATACTTTTTTAAAGAACCGGCAAGCGATTTTTTTCTTTTTGGTATATTTTTTTCTGTCTTCTTATCATTCCTTGAAAATGGCAATATCAATATCTCTATTTCTCTATTTAAATACTCATCTGGCAAATGTATTGTGTAAGTATTGCTTGTCGGCTTAATAATTTCTCTTAACATTTTCTATCCTTTTGGTAATAATATTATACTAAAATCTTAAAATATTATCAAGCAAAACAAATTCCACTCACTCCCAAATGCAAAAGGGTGTGAAAAACTTAAGTATTTTGCTAATCTGTTATTCTGAGCCAAAGGCTAAGAATCTCTTACTCTATCGAGCGAGATTCTTCGCTACGCTCAGAATGACTGAAATTGGTAATTTTACAGAAATATTAACTTATTTTGCACTCTCTCCTCGATTGGAACGAGAGGAAAAGCCGAAAAAGAAATTGTAGGGTCGGTTTACCGACCCTACGGTTATTTTCCCCTTGAACATACCGATTACAAAAAACTTCTAGCTTCCAATTTATACTAATCTCTCTTCTCTAAAAAAACAATTGCAAAGTAATTTTCCATAACTATTCACTCTTCACTATTCACTATTAACTCTTCACTATCTTCTCCAGCGCTTCTAATCCTCCCATGTGCAAACCTACTCCTAGTTTAGGCGGGGTTTGGTCTTCTCTTGGGTTTATTCTTATCAGTTTTGCTTTTGTGTAATCGCTGCATACCTCTTCGTTAAAGTTTCTGACTGTCGGAACGGCAAGCCCTGCTCCTATCTCAATTACTGCCAGTTTTTGCCCGCTTGTTTCTACAGATTTCAGCCAGTTTAAAAGCCTATCCATCTGTCTGTTTCTATAGTCTGCAATATACTCCCAGTCACCAAACATTAAAATATTTACCCTCGCCACTCCGCCGCAATTTTTGCATTTTGGTATTGTAAGCGCTTTAAAATTTTGCATATCTATTTTGATATCTTCTTTTGGAGCTTCCCAAACCTCTCTGGTGCAGCGGTTTGCACACTGCAGATAGTGGATAGTCCCGTGAATTTCAACAATTCTCTCTTTGTCAAAGCCAGCTTTTTGAAAATGCCCGTCAACATTGGAGGTAAAAACAAAATAGTTGCCGCCTTTCTCTTTTGTCAAATCCAAAAGCAGCTTAAACCCTTTGTGCGGCTTGGTTTTTCTGTATAAATTTAGTCTGTGGCCGTAAAATGCCCAGGCAAGCGCCGGGTCTTCTTTAAACCAGCGCGGGTTTGCCAGCTCTTCAAACCTTAAATTGAGCCTTTTAGCTGCAGGATAAGCCCTCCAAAATCCTTGAACTCCCCTAAAGTCCGGCAGCCCGCTATCAACCCCCATCCCAGCGCCTGCCGTAATTAATACCGCATCTGCCTCTTTTACAATTTCTCTTGCTGTCTCTATTTTCTCTTTAGTCATCCTTCCTCCTTGGGGTCAGGGCTTAACTTTTAACTTTTGCAAACCAAAACTGCTGTTTTTAGTAATATAAGAGTTTTTAAGTTAAAATAGCATTAATTGAGCAAAAAATTTTGCAAAATTTGGAGAATTATAAGGGTCAGGGCTTAACTTTTAACTTTTTTTTACTGCATTGCCATGATATTATGAGAAATTTATAAAGCAGTGGAAACAAAACTTTTTTTTCTCTGATAAAATTATTTGAAGGGATACTGTTCTTTCAAGAAGAATTAAAGGGGATTTAAATTAAAAAAAACATACTTATTTTAAATACTCCCCCAAAGGGGGAAAAGAATTAGTGCACAACTCTTCTACAGTTAACTCTTTGCCAAGTGTAGTAAGCGTTAGATACTTTAACTCTTTTTGTAACTGTAGTGTATTTTGGTGGAGTTTTAACAGTAACTGTTCTTGGCGGTTCAATCATAGTTTTAACTTGAACAGTTCTGTATTGTGCTGGAATTGGAACTTTAACAGTCTCTGCAGGTTTTACAAGCACTCTTTTTGTAATAGTTTTGTACTGTGCAGGAATAACAATTTTTTTAGTTTGTGGTGGAGTTACCATTACTCTTTTTCTAATAGTTTTGTATTTTGGCGGAACATTTACCAAACATGCAACACCGTCAACTTTAGCGCCTTGTGGAAGCGGGCTTGTTACACCTACACCTTTTTTCCATTCAGTAGTTGCCGGGCTTACAAGCACTCTTTCAGTTACATATTTATATTTAGCTGGGATTGTAACTAATTTATAAGTTTCAGGTTTAACCATTACTCTTTCTGTAACAGTTTTATATACCGGCGGCTTAGTTACCAGTTTATAACCTGGCTCTCTTACAAGTTTTTTAACAGTTTTATAACCATATTTTGCAGGAATAACTTTTAAGCGCTCTCCGCCTTGGTCAGCTAAAACTTTTTCTGTAACAGTTTTATATTTAGCTGGAATTAAAACTTTTGCATAACACTCACCCGGTCTAGCATTTGGCGGATATAAACCTAAATCAGACGGGTTAGCAGCTTTTACCACTGTTTTTTGACCAGCAGCAGATGCAGCACCTGCAGCAGCAGCTTGTTGAGTACATCCTGTGAAACTTACTGCCAAAGCAGCAGTTGCAGCAAGAACGATAACTTTTTTAGTCATTTCTTCTCCTTGTTTTTTTTTGTTCATCTTAAAGATGAATGTGTTTTATCAACTAGCAGCTAGCTTGATAATCCACAGTTAAGCTTTACCTGTAATAAAGATTAGCAGTAGATATCAAGCTAACCGCACCTAGAAACCTTGATAAAATCTAATTACTACACTATTATAATTTAGATTGCAATTTTTTAAAAAAAATATTGCAATCTGTAATTTCAATTTGATACCTCTATTATAAAACAGAAATATCAATTCTACATTAAAATAGTAATAAAATATTCAAATTTTGTCAAGTTTTCTGCCATTTTAGGCAGTATTGCCAAATTATGTTAAAAAATGGTGGCTCCAACAGGACTCGAACCTGTGACCACTACCATGTCAAGGTAGTGCTCTACCAACTGAGCTATGGAACCAAAAAATAAACCCTAAAATTATATAAAAAAAAAATAAATAAGTCAATTATAAAAAAAACGCGGTAAATTGAAACTGTTTTACCTGTTTTTAATTTTAAACTTTAACTTTGGTTTAAATTTGTCAAATTGCCTGCAGAAGGCTAAATATAGCAAAATAATCTAACTATATTAAACTATAATTTTTTAATTAACACTTTTGCTACATATAAGAAGTTAAGTTTAAAAACAGTTCTGCAGTAAAGGTTTTAGTTACTCTGCCTCCAAATTTGTACTCTCCTTCATCATACTCCAGGTATAACTCTTCCCCGCTTTTTGGGTAAACAGCTGTTATGTCTTTTACAATTCCTTCACTGTGAGCACGCACAAAAGATGCCGTAATACCGGTGCCGCAAGCGAGTGTTTCATCTTCTACGCCGCGTTCATAAGTTCTGACTTTTAAACTCTCTTCATCTAAAAAATAGATATTTACATTGGCATCATATTTGTATCTTAACTCTCTTGCCTCATCTAAATTAAAATTTTCAATATTTTTTACTTGTGTTACCAAATGTGGCACTCCGGTATCAATCAACCACCAATTTTTGCCGAACTCTTCAATATCTTTTTGTAAAATTTTGGGTTCTAGCATTTGAGTTACAACATAATCTCCATTTACTGTTGTTTTAATTACCCCCGCTCCGGTTAAAAACTCACACTCTCCATTTATACTGATACCGTGCTCTATTGCATAGTGAGAAACTGCCCTTGTGGCATTGCCGCACATAGTGGCTTCACTGCCGTCGCTGTTGTAAAATTCCCACTCAAAATCGTATTTAGGATGCGGAACCAGCACAACCATACCGTCAGCCCCAACCCCTTTTTGCCTGTGGCATAAGATTTTTGCCAGTTCATTGCGTTTTTTCTTTTTTGTATCGTGAAAAATTATAAAATCGTTTCCGCTTGCATCGTATTTTGTAACCTGCATTAAAAATCCTTTAAAATCTCTTCTTTTACCTTTTCGCACTCTTTTTGAAGATGAGCCAAATCTTTACTGTTGTCTATTAAATAGTTCGCTTTTTCTTTTTTATATTCAATAGGAAGCTGGGCGTTTAAGCGTTGCAAAGCCTCTTTTTTGCTAAAACCGTCTCTTTTTATAAGGCGGAGCAGCTGAATCTCTTGCGGAGCATATACCACCAGCACTTTTTTAAAATCGCTGTAAGACTCTTGCCTCTCAAAAAAGAGCGGCAAATCTATTAAATATGGTTTTTTAAACTTTTCTTGCTCTTTTGCACGGGTAAAAATCTCTTCTTTTATTTTAGGATGAACAATAGATTCCAGCTTTTGGCGCTCTTTTGCATCGGCAAAAACAAGCGTGCCGAGTTTTTTTCTATCTACACCGTTTTGGGTTATAAACTCTTTCCCAAAAGCTTTCGCAATTTCATCTGCACTTGCATTTAAGACTTCATGAGCTATTTTATCAGCATCTACAACCCTAAATCCAAGCAGCTGCAAAATTGCAGAAGCTGTGCTTTTTCCGCTTGCTATACCGCCTGTTAAAACAATTGCGTGTTCCAAATCTTTACCTTTTTATAATGCCAAGATACTCTTTAAAAATCATTTGAGGCACAGCAAAAGCTGCAATAGCTATATCGCTGTTATAATATGCAAAACCGTCAGTCAGATCGGCTCTTTGCAAATTAATATCTGCGGTAGGATGGTAAAATCTGCTTGCTAGCATTAAATATTCACTGGTTATTATTTCACCGTCGGTTGCTTTGTCGTATCTGTAAGGCATAACAATAGGGTATATTGCACCTGCTAGCTTTAACTCTTTTTTGGCTTCTTCTTTTTTGGTAAAGATATTGCTCATTTCAATTGCTACTGCCGCTTTTGCATCCAAAAGTTTGGTAAGCTCTATCCAGAACTCTCTGTTGCCGGTAAAATCGCCTGTTGAGACTATTGCGATATCAAATTTTTTAGCTCCTAAAGATTTTAAGTTTTCAATTACGCCATTTTTATCGACATGGACAATTTCATTAAAAATTGAGTATTTATCCAGTTCTTTGCTGATTCTTTTGCCGCCGTTAATTACTAAAACCGATTTTGGATCTGCATGTGTATTTACCGGTATATGGGTTAACATTTCGCTTTTAATAAAATCTAAATTTTCCACGATTATTCCCTCTTATATTTATTTATTAGCCATAATATAGTAAAAACCTTAAATAAAATGCAGAAATTAAAAAATTATAAAATTTTTACCTCTTCTTGTAGCATAATTCCAAACTCTTCATAAACCCTTTTTTTTGCTTCATTAACCAGCATAATTGCCTCTTCGAATTTGCCGCCGCCTAAATTTACCAAAAAGTTTGCATGCATTTGGCTAAATGCCATATTGCCGATTCGTTTGCCTTTTAATCCTACCGCTTCAATAAGCCTGCCGGCGTAATCTCCCGGCGGATTTTTGAAAAAGCTTCCGGCACTTGGCTCTTTTGGCTGATTGTTGCGCAGTGC